>NZ_DASVFL010000356.1:0-39335 GCF_036380075.1 Lentzea sp.
GTCGACCTTCAGCGGCAACCGGACCTCGGTGGTGAACCCGTCCGGCACGGTCTCGGTGACCGGCCAGACCAGGCGCAGCACCGGCACGTCGCCGCCGCGTTCGGACGCCAGCTCCGGCACCTCGGCACGGGTGCGGGAAGCGGAGAACTGCACGCCGCCCGACGTCGAGACGACGCGCGGCTCGTCGGTGACGGCCAGCACGGCCGCGAACCCGACACCGAACTGGCCGACGCCGGACTCCTTCGACGACGCGCGCAGCGACGCCAGCGCGGCGACGCCCGCCGCGGTCAGCGGAGCACCCGTGTTGGCCGCGCGCAGCTCACCGTCGACGAGCGTGATCCGCAGCACGCCCGGCTCGGCACCGGCCGCGTCGGCGGCGTTCTGGGCCAGCTCGACGAGCAGCCGGTCCCGGTAGCCGCCGAGGCGCAGGTCCTCCTCGGCGTTCGCGTCCTCGCGGAAGCGGGTGGGCGAACCGCGCCAGGCGTCGAGGACCGAGGTGCGCAGGACCTCGGTGCCGAACGGGTCGGTCACTCCGAGACGTCCAGGACGTCCAGCTGCGCGTCGTCGTAGACCAGGTCCGCGACGGGCACCATCGGGCTGATGTCGACCTCGGCCTGCGAGTGCGCGCCGCAGCCGTACTCGACGTGCACGACGTGGCCGTCGGCGGGCGCGATCTCGTTCGCGCACACGCCGAACGCCGCGCCGAACGAGCCGGCGACGCGGGTGTAGAAGCCGCACGTGCCGCAGTGCGCGGGGGCGCTGCGGGCCATGTCGGAGCGGGGGCCGAAGTCGGAGTTCGCCCAGCGGTCCGCGGCGTCGAGGCGGCCCTCGCGGGACAGGACGCGGGTGCGGCCGAGACCGACCTCCAGCGCCACCTCCTCGACCGCCGGGTCGTCGGACTGCACGTAGGCCTCGATGAGGCGCGGGTCGTCCTCGCGGGGCGGCATCAGGTCGCCGACGCCGAGGTCGCCGGCGCGGACGCGTTCACTCCACGGCACCCACTCGGGCGCGACCAGCGCGTCCTGGCCGGGCAGCAGCACGACCTCGCTGACCGACACCGGGGAGCCCTCGCCGGCGTGGGCGACGGTCACCGCCCAGTTCCAGCCGCGGTAGCCGGCGTGCTCGGCCTCGAACAGGTGCGTGACGGAGTACTCGTCCTCGCCGTGCACCCCGACGTGAGCGCCGACGCGCTCCACACCTGCCTCTTCCTCAGCGGCGGCGCGGGCGAGATCAACGGCGTCGAGGAGCATCTCTGTCGCGGTCACGCGATGAATTGTGCCGCAGGACTTCGCCGGGACGAAAACTCGTGCCACCCTCGGTCGGGTGCGCTCACCCGTCTGGCTGGTCCTCGTCGCGGTCCTGGCCGCCTGCACGACCCAGCAGGAAACAAAACCGCAGGTAGAAGTCCTGCAAAAGATCCCGCACGATGCAACCGCGTTCACTCAGGGGTTGGAACTCGCCGACGGCGTCCTCTACGAGGGCACCGGCCTGGAGGGCGAGTCGACGATGCGCGCGCTCGACCCGTCGACCGGGAACGTGCGGAAGAAGGTCGACCTGCCCGCGGACTTCTTCGGCGAGGGCATCACGGTCGTCGGCGACACCATCTGGCAGATCACCTGGCGCAACGGCGTCGCGATCGAACGGGACCGCGGCACGTTGAACGAGCTGCGCCGCGTGAGCTACCGGGGCGAGGGCTGGGGCATCTGCGACGACGGCAAGCGGCTGGTCATGAGCGACGGCACCGCGAAGCTCACCTTCCGCGACCCCAAGACGTTCGCCGAGACCGGAAGCGTGCAGGTCACGCGCGGTGGACAGCCCCTGACCCAGCTGAACGAGCTGGAGTGCGTCGACGGCTTGGTGTGGTCGAACGTGTGGAAGACCGACGAGATCGTCCGCATCGACCCGTCGACCGGTCAGGTGACGAACACCTACGACCTCGCGTCGCTCAAGCCGTCCGGTGACGTGGACGTCCTCAACGGCATCGCGCACGTCCCCGGGACCGACGAGTTCCTGGTCACAGGCAAGAACTGGCCGACCATCTTCCGAGTGAGGTTCAACGGGATGGGGCAGGATTGACGTGTGACGGGCGACCGCGGGTGGAGTGACGAACCGACTCCGAAGCGCTACCCGTGGCAGGACGACGAGTACCGGCCGCGGGAGCGCGGTGAGGCGCCGTCCGAGCACGGTTTCCAGGCCCCGCCCCGTCAGCCGCAGAAAACCCGTCCGCTGCCCAACCAGGACCAGCAGACGACCCCGACGCCCAAACCGCCGCGCAAGCTCACGGTCACGCGCGTCGCGTGGTTCCGCGGCAAGCAGATCTCGCAGCAGGCCGTCGCGGCGTTCCGGCGCGCGGCCCACGCCGACGGCGCCGGGAAGTCCGGCATGTCGTCGGTCACCTACGCGGTGATGATGAACTACGCCGCCGATGCCGCGATGGCCGTGGCGCTGGCGAACACGCTGTTCTTCTCGGCCGCGTCCGCCGAGTCGAAGACCAAGGTCGCGCTCTACCTGCTGATCACGGTCGCGCCGTTCGCACTGGTCGCGCCGGTGATCGGCCCGCTGCTGGACAAGATCCAGCGCGGCCGGCGGCTCGCGCTGGCCGCGTCGTGCGTGCTGCGGGTGGGGCTGTCGGTCGTGATGGCGCTGAACTTCGACAACTGGCTGCTGTACCCGGCGGCGCTGGGCAGCATGGTGCTGTCGAAGTCGTTCACCGTGCTCAAGTCCGCGATCACCCCGCGCGTGCTGCCGCCGGAGATCACGCTGTCCAAGACCAACGCCCGCATGACGGTCTTCGGACTCGCGGCGGGCGGCGTGTTCGGTGCGCTGGCCGCGGGCTTCGCGAACCTGTTCGGCTCGCCGGGCGCCCTGTGGTTCACGGCGGTGCTGTGCCTGGTGAACGCGTGGTTCTGCATGAAGATCCCGTCCTGGGTCGAGGTGACCGAGGGCGAGGTCCCGGCGACGCTGACGGCCAAGCCCACCAGGCAACGCATCTCCCGGCACGTCGCCGTGTCGTTGTGGGGCAACGGTTCCATCCGCATGCTGACCGGGTTCCTCACGTTGTTCGCGGCTTTCGTGGTCCGCGAGCAGACCGAGGGCGACGCGGTGCGGCAACTGCTCCTGCTCGGCGTGATCGCGGGCGCGGCCGGTGTGGGCAGCTTCCTGGGCAACGCGATCGGCGCCCGCCAGCAGTTCGGCAAGCCGGACGAGGTGGTCCTCGCCTGCGTCGGCACGGCGCTGGCCGCGACGATCGTGGCCGCCGCGCTGCCGGGCCTGGTCACCGCCGCGATCGTCGGCCTGCTCGGTGCCACGGCGTCGTCGCTGGCCAAGATCAGCCTGGACGCGGTGATCCAGGACGACCTGCCGGAGGCCTCGCGCGCGTCGGCGTTCGGCCGTTCCGAGACGATCCTGCAGCTCGCGTGGGTCTTCGGCGGCGCGCTGGGCGTGCTGCTGCCCGCGACGTTCTGGATCGGCTTCCTGGTGCTGGCCGTGCTGCTCGCGCTCGGCCTGGCGCAGACGTGGCTGTACCGCAACGGTTCGTCGTTGCACCTGCTCGTGGCCCGACTCGTCCGCAGGCCCGCTCCGGCCACCCCGTAGGCTGCCTGACGTGCGTCGACTTGCTGCTCTGATCGCTGCCAGCGCTCTCGTGCTGACGGGGTGCTCGCTGCCCCGCCACGACCCCGAGGTCACGTTCCACGCGAACGGCAAGACGATCCGGGTCGAGCCCGCGGTCTACTGCGACGTCAACGGCGACAACTGCGCGGAGAAGACCAAGCCGGCGCAGCTCCGCGTCCCCGCGGGCAAGGTCGTGCAGATCTCGGTGGACGGCCAGCTCGCCGACGGCCTGTGGGAAGCCGTGTTCCTGTACCGGGACGCCGCGGGCAAGGAGCAGACCACCGGCACCGGCCTGCTGGGCAAGGGCGAGAACTTCACCTACACCGTCTCCCTGCCGAACAAGACCGACCAGCTGCTGGGCATCGAGATCCACGAGGCGGCCGCCGCCGTGCTGGAGACCGGCCAGCCGCTGCTGCGCGGCTACTGGGCCGTCGAGATCACGAGCTAACGCCGGCCGAACGCCTCCCACCACTCGCTCGGCGCGATCCGCAGCGCGCTGTCGAGGAGGGCTTTGCCGGTGTCGGTGACCACCGACTCCCGCATGGTCTGGACGAAGCGCTCCATCTTGGAGATCCCCGCGGCCTGGTACTCCCTGGCCTGGAGGAGGAGCTCGAGCTTGTCGGCGTCCCTGGAGCAGCGGGCTTCCGGGGTGTGGTCGATGTCCTCGGCGGCCTCGTGCTCGGCGATCAGGGCCTCGATGTGCGCGGCCAGCGGCGCGGGCAGGTGCCGGACCTGGTCGCGTGCCACGGATTCCGGCGGCTTGCGCGGGTCGAGGTAGAGCTTGCCGACGTACGGGATGTCGCCGATGCGCGCCTCGGGCACGTCGTGGAAGAGGCCCAACGTCGCGGCGCGGTCGGCGTTAGCGCCTTCCTGGACGGCGATCGCGTACGCCAGCACGCCCACCCGGAACGAGTGGGCGGCCACCGTCTCGGGGTGCTGGACCCCGGCGAAGAGCCAGCCCGCCCTGGGCAGGCGCTTGAGCTGGCCGACCTCGTAGACGAACTCGACGATCCTGTCAGCGTCGGACATGCGGCTGGTTCCCTTTACGGGTCGAGGTCCCGCGCCACCGCCCGCACGACCTCGGCGATGAGCTTCATGTTCTTCTTGTCCGACGGGTAGCGGCCGCGGCGCAGGTCGGGCTGCACCTTGTTCTCCAGCAGCTTGATCATGTCGTCGATCAGGCCGTGCAGCTCCTCGGCGGGGCGGCGGCGCGCCTCGGCGACGGACGGCGCGGGGTCGACCAGGCGCACGGACAGCGCCTGCGGTCCGCGGCGGCCCTCCGCCATGCCGAACTCGATGCGCTGGCCGGCCTTCAAGCCGGTGACGCCGGGGGGCAACGCGGACTTGCGGACGTAGACGTCCTCGCCACCGTCCTGGGTGACGAACCCGAAGCCCTTCTCCGTGTCGTACCACTTGACCTTGCCGGTCGGCACCGCGCTCACCATTCCCTTGCGTCTGCACAACGAACGCGCCCGGGGCGTACCCAGGACGCGTCCCACCAGAGTAGCCAGAAGAGCAGGCGGAGGGCACCTCCGTTAGCGCGACCGGCGCGCTCTACCCTGGACCCATGACCGCTCCGAAGCTGTTGCCGCTGGCCGTGGGCCTGTTCGCCGTGGGCGTGCTGGCGATCGTCGTGGTCTTCGTGCTGTTCGCGACCGGCCACAGCGACCTGCCGGTGTGGCTGAACGTGGCCGCGACCTACCTGCCGGCCGTCGGGCTGGGGCTCGGGATCATCGCGGTGATCAGGAAGTCGCGGCGGAAGAGGTCCTGAGCCAGTCCGGGAACTCGCGCAGGTCCTCCAGCACGACCGCGGCGCCCGCCTCCGTCAGCTCCGCCCGCGAGCACGGGCCGGTGACGACGCCGACGCCCAGTGCCCCGGCCGCCTCCGCTCCGCGCATGTCGCCGACGTGGTCGCCCACGTAGATCGCGGCGCCGTGCAGCTTCAGCGACTCCGCCTTGCCCGTCGCCCACAGCTCGCCGTAGAGGTGGTCGACCTCCCAGCCGAGGGCTTCGAGGTGCAGCGCGGCGTTCTTGCGGTACTTGCCCGTCACGACCATGGTCTGCCCGCCCAGCTCGCGCACGCACTGCAACGCCGCCGCGGCGCCGGGGAGCGCGACCGTCGCGGGGATCACGACGTCCGGGTACAGCGCGCGGAAGAGCGTGACCAGCTCCGGGATCTCCTCCTCCGGCACGCCCATGTCGCGGTAGGTCATGTCGAGGGGCGGGCCGAGGTTCGCCGCGAAGTGCTCGCCGTCGAGGTCGTGCCCGGTGCGCCGGCCCACCTCGTTCAGCACGGCGGCCATGCCGGGTCTCGGGTCGATGAGGGTCATGTCCAGGTCGAAGCCAACGGTGAACGGCACGGAACCCGACTCTACGTCTTTACAGGAAATATAATTGTGTAAAGCTAAGTGAGTGGGCGACATCACTGAGCTCTTGGTGGAGGCAGCCGCGGACCTCCTGGCCGCTCGTGGGTTCGGCGGACTGCGCATGATCGAGGTCGCGAGTCGCGCGGGGGTGAGCAGGCAGACGGTCTACAACGAGTTCGGCAACAAGGAGGGACTCGTCCAGGCCGTCGCCGCGCGCAAGACGGAGGAGTACCTGAGCGGGGTCGCCACCCGGCTGAAGGACGACCCGGACCCGTGGGAGGCGATGCGATCGGCGTTCCGCTTCACCTTCGAGCAGACCGAGAAGGACCGGCTGGTCTCGGCCGTGCTGACCGGGCAGGACGCGGAGGACCTGTTGCCGTTCATCACGATCCGCGGCCACCCGATCCTGTTCCACGCGACCGAGGTGGTCGAGCGGCACCTCAGCGACCACTTCCCCGGCAGGCACGTCCGGCTGACGGCGGAGACGACGGTGCGGCTCGCGCTGAGCCACCTGCTGATGCCGAGCGGCGACCTGGACAGCGCGATGGACGCCGTCGTCGGAGTCGCGAAAGCCACACTGGAGCACTGATCCGCCGCTTGTTGCCATAATGTGGCATCAAGGGGCGGAGGTGTCCGGGGTGGTCGCGGTCGGGACGCGCATACGCGCGGGTGCGGCGTTGCTCGGTCCGGCGTTCGTCGCCGCGATCGCGTACGTCGACCCCGGCAACGTGGCCACCAACACCGCGGCGGGCGCGACGTACGGGTACCTGCTGGTCTGGGTGCTCGTCGTCGCGAACGTCATGGCGGGGCTCGTGCAGTACCTGTCGGCCAAGCTCGGGCTGGTGACCGGGAAGTCGTTGCCCGAGGCCGTCCGCGACCACCTGCCGCGGCCGGTGCGGCTCGCCTACTGGGGCCAGGCCGAGGTCGTGGCGATGGCGACCGACCTGGCCGAGGTGCTCGGCGGCGCGATCGCGCTGCACCTGCTGTTCGACCTGCCGTTGCTGCTGGGTGGCGTGATCACCGGTGTCGTGTCGACGATTCTCCTGCTGGTGCAGGACAAACGCGGGCAGAAGCCGTTCGAGCGCGTGATCACGACGATGCTGGTCGTCATCGCCGTCGGGTTCGTCGCGGGGCTTTTCGTTGCACCGCCCTCGGTTCCGGCCGCCGTCGGCGGGCTCCTGCCGCGGTTCGACGGCGCGGACAGCGTGCTGCTCGCGGCGGGCATGCTCGGCGCGACCGTGATGCCGCACGCCGTCTACCTGCACTCGGCGCTGGCCCGCGACCGGCACGGCCGCGACCCGTCGGTGCTCGGCGCCACGAAGGTCGACGTCGTCGTCGCGATGGTCCTGGCCGGCGCCGTGAACATGGCGATGCTGCTGCTCGCGGCTTCCGCCTTGCAGGGCAAGGAGAACGTCGACACGCTCGAAGGCGCGCACGCGGCCGTCGCGACCGAGCTCGGCGGCGGGATCGCGCTGTTGTTCGCGCTCGGCCTGCTGGCTTCGGGCTTCGCGTCCACGGCCGTCGGCTGCTACGCGGGCGCGGTGGTGATGGACGGGCTGCTGCGCGTGCGGATCCCGTTGCTGCTGCGGCGACTCGTCACGCTGGTGCCGGCGTTGGTGGTGCTGGCGCTCGGGGTCGACCCGACGTTCGCGCTGGTGCTCTCGCAGGTCGTGCTGTCGTTCGGCATCCCGTTCGCACTGGTGCCGCTGGTGTGGCTGACCGCGCGCCGGTCCGTGATGGGCCCGTTCACGAACCGGCGGCCGGTCACCGCTTCCGCCTGGGTGGTGGCGTTCGCGGTCGTCGTGCTGAACGTCGCGCTGATCTACCTGACGGTGTCGTAGGAGACGCCGAGCTGTCGCAGGACCTCCTCCATCGTGCCCATGACCTCCAGCGTGTTCCGCCAGGTGATCGCGGGGCTTTCCGTGAGGCCGGCGGCGATGTGCTGCTCGACCGCGCGGATCTGGTGCGTGTAGCCCTCGTCCTCGATGGTGTGCTCGACCCCGTCGATGACCGCCCTGGTGGCGTTGTACATCTGGTCGGGGATCTGGATCGACCCCTCGGTGCCGATGATCTCGGCGCCGCTCCCGAGGTCGGTGAGCAGCGAGCAGCTCAGCAAGGCCTGCGCGCCGCTCTCGTAGCCGAGCAGGATCCCGGCGTCGGCGTCCACTTCGGACGGTGCGAGGCCGCCGTGCGCGGCGATGTGCGTGGGCACGCCGAGGATCTGGTGCGCGAACGCGATCGGGTAGACGCCGAGGTCGAGCACCGACCCGCCGCCCGACTCCCGGTCCCACAGCCGGTCACCGGTCCTGAACTCGTGCCGGAAGCCGAAGTGCGCGCGAACGGTCCGCACCTCGCCGATCTCGCCATCGCGCACGGCCCGGTGGACCTCGCGGATCAACGGGTTGAACCGCGTCCACATGCCCTCCATCAGGAACCGTTCGCGCACGGCGGCCCGCTCGACCATCTCCTCGGCCTGCGCGACGGTGAGGCCGATCGGCTTCTCGCACAGGACGTGCTTGCCGGCGTCGAGCGCCGCGAGGGTGACCTCGTGGTGCTGCGCGTGCGGCGTGGCGACGTAGACGACCTCGACGTCGGGGTCCCGCAGCAGCTCGCGGTAGTCGCCGTACGCGCGCTTGATGCCGAACCTGTCGGCAAACGCTTGCGCCTTCGTGACGTCGCGCGAGGACACGGCGAGCACCTCGACGTCCGGAACCTTCAGCATGTCAGCGGTCACGGTCTGCGCGATGCCGCCTGTAGCGATCACACCCCACTTCATGCGACGAGCTTAGATAGGTTGGAGGCATGCGCCTCCTCCTGAACGTGATCTGGCTGGTGCTCGCCGGCTTCTGGATGGCCGTCGGCTACGCGGTCGCCGGGCTGATCTGCTGCATCCTGATCATCACGATCCCGTGGGGCATCGCGTCGTTCCGCATCGCCAACTACGCGCTCTGGCCGTTCGGCCGCGAGGTCGTCGACAAGCCGGGCGCGGGCACCGGGTCCCTGCTGGGCAACGTGATCTGGATCGTCGTCGCCGGGCTGTGGCTCGCGATCGGCCACGTCGTGACGGGCATCGCGCTGTGCGTCACGATCATCGGCATCCCGCTGGGCATCGCCAACTTCAAGCTGGTGAAGGTGTCGCTGGTGCCGCTGGGCAAGGAGATCGTCGAGCTGCCCTGACCACCCTCAGGCGTGCTCCACGCCGTCGTCGAGCCCCAGCAGCTCCACCGACCTGGCCCGCATCTCCACCTTGCGAATCTTGCCGGTCACCGTCATCGGGAACTCCTCGACGACGTGCACGTACCGCGGGATCTTGTAGTGCGCGAGCTTGCCGGAGCAGAACTCGCGCACGGCCTCCGCGGTCAACGGCGAGGCGCCCTCGCGCATCCGCACCCACGCCATCAGCTCCTCGCCGTACCTGGTGTCGGGCACGCCGACCACCTGCGCGTCGAGCACGTCCGGGTGCGTGTAGAGGAACTCCTCGATCTCGCGCGGGTAGATGTTCTCGCCGCCGCGGATCACCATGTCCTTGATGCGGCCGGTGATGTTCACGTAGTCGTCGCCGTCCATCACCGCGAGGTCGCCCGTGTGCATCCAGCCGGCGGCGTCGACGGCCTCGGCCGTCTTCTCCGGCTCGTTCCAGTAGCCGAGCATGACGGAGTAGCCGCGGGTGCAGAGCTCGCCCGGCTCGCCGCGCGGGACCGTGAGACCGGTCTCCGGGTCGACGATCTTCACTTCCAGGTGCGGGCCGACGCGGCCGACCGTGCCGACGCGGCGGTCCAGCGAGTCGTCGACGCGCGTTTGTGTCGACACCGGGGAGGTTTCGGTCATGCCGTAGCAGATGGAGACCTCGCTCATGCCCATGCGCTCGACGACCTGCTTCATCACCTCCACCGGGCACGGGGAGCCCGCCATGATGCCGGTGCGCAACGACGACAGGTCGTAGCCGTCGACGAGGTCGAGCATCGCGATGAACATCGTCGGCACGCCGTAGAGCGACGTGCACTTCTCCTCCTGCACGGCGGCGAGGGTGCGCGCCGGGTCGAACGCCGGCGCGGGGATCACGATGCACGCGCCGTGGCTGGTGGCCGCGAGGTTGCCCATCACCATGCCGAAGCAGTGGTAGAACGGCGGCACCACGCAGATGCGGTCCTCCTCGGTGTAGCTGATCAGCTCGCCGACGAAGTAGCCGTTGTTGAGGATGTTGTGGTGCGACAGCGTCGCGCCCTTGGGGAAGCCCGTGGTGCCGGACGTGTACTGGATGTTGATCGGGTCGTCGCGGTCCAGCTCGACGTCCGGCAGCTCCTCGCCGGTCCACTGCGGGTCGTCGACGAAGACGACGTTCCGCAGGGCTTCGCACCGCGGCCGGACCTCCTCGATCATGCCCGCGTAGTCCGAGGTCTTGAACGACCGCGCCGAGACCAGCGTGTGGATGCCGGCCTGGTTCAGCACGTACTCCAGCTCGTGCACCCGGTACGCCGGGTTGACGTTGACCAGGATCGCGCCGATCCGGGCCGTCGCGTACTGCACGAACACCCACTCCGCGCAGTTCGGCGCCCAGATGCCGACCCGGTCGCCCTTGCGCACGCCGAGCGAGTGCAGGCCGGCGGCGGCCCTGTCGACCTCCGCGGACAGCTCCGCGTACGTCCACCGGCGGCCGGTGGCCTTGTCGACGAGGGCCTCGCGGTCGCCGAAGCGCGCGACGGTCGCCGCGAGGTTCGCGTGGATCGTGTCGCCCAGCAGCGGGGCGGCGGAGGTGCCCGAGGAGTAGCTGGCGGTCATGCCTGAGACGGTAGTCAGGCTCCGGCGTAAGGCAAGGGCACGACCAGGCACGGACCGCCGCTGTAGAGCCCCGCGTCGATCGCCAGGACCTTGTCGTCCGCGTACACGAGCGGCCCGTCGATCTGGTCCGGCGGCACCCCGAGCTGGTCGGCGATGACGCTGTGGCCGTGCACGATCGTGGCGCCGCCGAGGGTCGCGAGCAGCTCGTCCGCGATCTCCGGCCCCTGTGGACCGCGGAACGCGTAGCGCGTCGTCATCTTGCGCCAGCACTCCCACCAGTCGACGAGGTCGTCGCCCTTGAGCACCTGCCCGACGGCCTCGTTGACCTCCTCGATCGAGGACCCCCATTCGAGGTAGGCCACCGTGTCGGAGTGCATCATCAGGTGGTCGTCGCGCAGCTTCAGCACGGGTCGCGACGTCAGCCACTCGACGTGCTCGTCGGTCAGCCGGTCCTGGTCGCTGCGCAGCCCGCCGTTGAGCAGCCAGCTGCGCGCGAACGAACGCGGGCCGAGGCTGTCCGGCACCTGCTCGTCGCCGAACCGGTGCATGCCGAGCAGCAGGATCTCGTGGTTGCCGATCAACGAGTTGGCCGAGCCGCCGGCCTCGGCTGCCTCCACGCCGAGCCGCATGACCAAATCGATCACACCGACGCCGTCGGGACCGCGGTCGACGAAGTCGCCGAGGAACCACAGCTCGGCCTCGCCGCCCGTCCAGTGGCCGTCCTCGTCGCAGAGGTCGACGGCGTGCAGTGCTCTGGTCAGCTCAGCGAGGTGTCCGTGCACGTCTCCTACGACGTACATCGGGCGTCGATCCGTGTCCACCTCCGCGACGATAGGTGATCCGGCGTCGCGCGTCAGTGGTCAGTCCAGTCGCCGAATGGGTCCGCAGAGTGACCGACGAGCTCGGCGATCGACTTGAGCACGCGCGTCGGGCGGTACGGGAACATCTCGGCGGTCTCCGCGGTGAAGACGCCGGACAGCACGAGGATGGTCGACAGCCCCGCCTCCAGCCCCGACCGGACGTCGGTGTCCATCCGGTCGCCGATCATCAGCGCCTGCTCGGAGTGCGAGCCCAGCGCGCGCAGGGCCGACCTCATCATCAACGGGTTCGGCTTGCCCACGTAGTAGGGCGCACGGCCGGTGGCGCGCTCGATCAACGCCGCCACGGCGCCGGTCGCGGGCAGCGAGCCCTCGCGCGACGGGCCGGTGGCGTCGGGGTTGGTCGCGATGAACTTCGCGCCTTCCTCGACCAGGCGGATGGCCTTGGTGATCGCGGTGAAGCTGTAGGTGCGGGTCTCGCCGAGCACCACGTAGTCCGGGTCGCGGTCGGTCAGCACGTAGCCGATCTCGTGCAGCGCGGTGGTGAGGCCGGCCTCGCCGATCACGAACGCCGAGCCGTTCGGGCGCTGCGAGTCGAGGAACTTGGCGGTGGCCAGCGCCGACGTCCAGATGGACGACTCCGGGATGTCGAGGCCCGTGCGCTGCAGGCGGGCCCGCAGGTCGCGTGGCGTGTAGATGGAGTTGTTCGTGAGCACGAGGAACGGCGTCTCGGACGCCCGCAGCTCCGCGACGAACTCGTCCGCTCCGGGGATCAGGTGCTCCTCGTGCACGAGGACGCCGTCCATGTCCATCAAGTAGTGCCACATGGGCCTAAGTATCGATCACGCGCTTGCGAAACGTCTCGGTCTGGAGCTTGAGATAACGCTCGATCACCCCGAGCTCGGCCGCGTCGAACTGGTCGAGCACCTCGATCATGCTCTGCCGCGCGCCCTCGAACGCCGCCCCGAACTTCTCCACGTCCCCCACCGTGACCTCGACCAACACCTTGCGGCGGTCGTGCGGGTCGCGGACACGGCGGACATATCCGGCGCGTTCGAGGCGGTCGATGACGCCCGTGACGGCACCGGTGGAGAGGCCGGAGAGCTCGGCGATCCGGCCGGCGGTGACCGGCCCGTCCGCCCGCATGGCGAGATCGAGGCACTTCTCGTCGGTCGCGGACAACCCCATCTGGGCGGCGACCCTCGCGTGGAACATGACGGTGAGCGCGCTCTGCTCCCGCATGTACCAGGTGAACCTCTCCAGGGCATCAGGTTCCATGCAGAACATCTTAGCCGCTAAGACAATTCCTCGTGGGAGTGCTCCAAACGGGCGGAACGTGAGAAAGCTCGTTCTTGGAGGCATCTACAAGGGGTTGGTCATTAAGCTGGTCAAGGTGACAGCAGTCGAACTGGGCATCCCCATCGTGCGCGGCACGCCCGACGCGTCCGCACGCCCGGACACGCCGCTGCTCGTCGACAGGTTCGGCCGGGTCGCCAAGGACCTGCGAGTCTCGCTCACCGACCGGTGCAACCTCCGCTGCACGTACTGCATGCCCGCCGAAGGCCTCGACTGGCTGCAGAAGGACGAGCTGCTCACCGACGCCGAGCTGATCCGGCTGATGCGGATCGCCGTGGTCGACCTGGGCGTCACGGACATCCGGTTCACCGGCGGCGAGCCGTTGCTGCGCCGCGGCCTGGAGCAGGTCATCGCCGCGACGGCCGAGCTCGAACCCCGTCCGCGCATGTCGATGACGTCCAACGGCATCGGGCTGGCCCGTCGCGCGCGGTCGCTCAAGGACGCCGGCCTGAACCGGATCAACGTCTCGCTCGACACCCTCGACCCCGACCGGTTCGCCACGCTGACCAGGCGCGACCGCATCACGGACGTGCTCGACGGCCTCGACGCCGCCCGAGAGGCGGGGCTGGAGCCGGTGAAGGTCAACTCCGTGCTGCTGCGCGGCATGAACGAGGACGAGGCCGTCCCGCTGCTGCGGTTCTGCGTCGAGAACGGCTACCAGCTGCGGTTCATCGAGCAGATGCCGCTCGACCCGCAGCACGGCTGGACGCGCACCAACATGGTCACGGCCGAGGAGATCCTCACGATGCTGTCGTCCGCGTTCACGCTGACGCCGTCGGAGGTGCCGCGCGGCGGCGCCCCGGCCGAGCGCTGGCTGGTCGACGGCGGTCCCGCGGTCGTCGGCGTGATCGCGTCGGTGACCAGGCCGTTCTGCGCCGCCTGCGACCGCACGCGGCTCACCTCGGACGGCCAGATCCGCAACTGCCTGTTCAGCCAGAGCGAGACCGACCTGCGCGCGCTGCTGCGCGACGGCTCCCCCGACGCCGCGATCGCCGACGCCTGGCGCGCCACGATGTGGGCGAAGGCCGCGGGCCACGGCATCAACGACGCGGGCTTCTCGCAGCCAGACCGCCCCATGAGCGCCATCGGAGGATGACAGTGAGCACCGCCGTGAACATCCGCTACTTCGCGGGTGCGCGGGCCGCGGCCGGGGTGGCCGACGAGGACCTGCTGCTCGACTCGTCCGACCCCACCGTGGCGCTCGTGGTGAGCACCATCGGCGAACGCCACGGCGACAAGCTCGGCAAGGTGCTCGCCGCGTCGAGCTTCCTGCTGGACGGCGTGGCGGTGCGCGACACGTCCACGCGGGTGCCAGCGGGGTCTCAGCTGGACGTGCTGCCGCCTTTCGCAGGCGGCTGAGCCCTCGGCTCCCGGTCCCAGAAGCGGCACCCCGTCTCGGCGGCCAGGTTCAGGCCGGACCAGGTGGCCTCCTCGGCGGCTTCGTGGTCGCCGACCGACCGCTGCACGGCGAGCACCCGGACTCCGCGGACCCGCATCTCGCCCTCACGGGCCCGTTCGCGGGCGCGCAGAGCGGTTCTGAGCGCCTCGTCCAGCTGTCCCGCCACGTGGTGGTCGGCGGCCAGGCCGGCCAGTGCGTTGACCTCACCGCGCAGGTAGCCGTTCTTCAGGCTGATGGCCGACGCCTCGTTGTGCGCGCTCATGGCCCTGTCCACGTCGCCGAGGGCGCGGTGGATCTCGCCGAGGGTGTCGAAGCCCTCGTCGGCGAACACGGCCGCCCGGCAGCAGCGGCCCGACCAGGTCGCCGGTGGCGTTGTCGATCATCACGAGCACGGCGCGGTCGGCCGGCACGTCCTCGGCCCCGAGCGCGCGCAGGAACCGGTGCAGCGCCTGGTGCGGGGTCAGCGCGGTGGCGTCGTCGAACGCGCGGAGGTTCACGTGCAGCTGCCCGTCGGGGAACCGCTCGACGAGGCGGTGGGCGACGTGCACGGCGAGCGAGGTCTTGCCGACGCCCGGCGGACCGGTGATGGCGAGCACCGGCGCGGTGCCGGCGAGGGCGGCGCCCCAGACGGCGTCGATCAGCTCACCGAACGCCACGGCCCTGCCGGGCTCGGCCGCCAGCGCCCGCCGGAGCGCGTCCAGTCTCATGTCAACAAATCATGGCCAAACGAGAGGTGTGGCGGACAGGGTTCCGGAGGGTTGTCCGGGGCGCGCGACACGTCCCCGAAAGGCCCAACAAGCGTGAGCCACGCCTCACTTTCCGTGATTTGTCTCGGTCGATCTCAAGACGGAAACGAACCGATAACGACGGCTTTGAGCTGCTCTTTTGAGCGTTCCTGACAAGTGTCCGAAGTGTTACAGTGACGCGCGTCACACGCGCAAACATTTGGCGAGGGCGGTTTCGGTTACGTACGGTCGCTCCTCGGCTGGCCCGAACCAGCCAGGAGCACTACCGGAGAACCCAGCACCGAACCCAGTCCCACGGGCTCTCCGGAACAACCCCGAGCGAGAGAAACCGCCGGACTGGGACGCAGGGACGTACCGGGCCCCGAACCCGAGCCCCTGGCAGCAGGTGTGGTGGACCGAGAGGCACATGGCTTTCAACCGAGGCAAGCAGGGCAAGCAGGGTTCCGCCGCTCGCACTATCGCCAAGGTCGCGGTTGCCGGCATCATCGCCGGCGCCCCTCTGGGCCTGGCCGTTGGCACCGCCAGCGCCGCCCCCGGAATGGACTGGGACGCACTCGCGCAGTGCGAGGCCAGTGGCAACTGGGCCACCAACACCGGCAACGGTTTCTACGGCGGCCTCCAGTTCACGCAGCAGACCTGGAACGGCCACGGCGGTGTGGGCAACCCCGCCAACGCCTCCCGTGAGCAGCAGATCGCCGTCGCCGAGCGCGTGCTCGCGTCGCAGGGCCCCGGCGCCTGGCCGGCCTGCAGCGCCAAGCTCGGCGCCTACGCCGGCAAGAAGACCACCCCGGCCCCGGCCCAGCAGCGCAAGGCGCCGGTCCAGCAGCGCACGGCCGCCGCGCCGGTGCAGCAGGCCGCCCCGGTCGCGCCGGTGGCGGGCTCCACCTCGAACCCGAACGGCAACTACGAGATCAAGGCCGGCGACACGCTGTCCAAGATCGCGGACGCCAACAAGGTCGAGGGTGGCTACCAGGCCATCGTGGAGAAGAACAAGGGCTTCCTCACGAACCCGGACCTGATCTTCCCGGGTCACAAGATCCAGATCTGATCTTCTTGATCGGATTGCAGGACCTGTTCAGGGGTCTCGCCGCTGTGGTTTGGCGGTGAGACCCCTGTTCTGCGTTTTGGAGCCGTGCGGGGGTTCCAGCGGAGTGCATTGGCCGTGCGGGGGTTCCAGCGTGGTCGCGTTGGCCGTGCGGGTGCCTGTTCCAGCTTGGTCGTGCACCCCCGGACGAAAGACCTGGGTTCATCGCCGCTGCGCGACGATTGCGATTGGGGCTTGACTTCGGGGCCCTTGCGAGGCGCTGGGTCGGCCGGAAAAGGCCGGTAGCTTCGCGACCGGCCGAGCCACTAGTGGTAGCACCTCGCACCCAAAGTCAAGCCCCAATCGCAAAGAGCGGGTGGGTTCACCGGCTCTAATCGGCGTCAGGGGTGACGGCTCGCCTTCGGCGTCGCTTGGAAGTGCGGGGGTTCGCACGGCTCGCCTTCGGCATCGCCATTGCTGGGCGTTGGCGTTGGCGACCGCCATCCCTCTAGCTTCCGGTGCCGGGTCTGGCGGTCAGGGGCAGTTGACCCACTCGTCCTCGCCGTCCGAGAACACCTGGCGCTTCCACACCGGCAGGCGCGCCTTCACCTCGTCGACAAGGTCCGAGCACAGCGCGAACGCCTCGCCGCGGTGTTCGGCGGCCACGGCGCAGGCCAGGGCCACGTCGCCGATCTTCAGCGGGCCCACCCGGTGCGAGACGGCTATGCCGTGCACGCCGGGGTACTTCGAGGCCAGGGAGTCGACCACCTCGGCCACCACGTCGGAGGCCGACGGGTGGGAGTGGTACTCCAGTTCCAGGACCGAGCGGCCGCCGTCGTGGTCTCGGACCACGCCGGAGAAGGTGACGACCGCGCCTGCCCGGTCCGAGGCGACCAGGGCGGCGTGTTCCTCCACGGACAGGGGTTCCTCGGTCACGAGGGCTCGCTGCACCACGCTCACCTGTGGTCACCTCCACGCAGTTGGTCGAGCGCGTGGTCCAGCACGCTCGAGAGCACTTCCAGGCCGTCGCGGACGCCGCCGGTGGAACCGGGGAGGTTCACGATGAGCGTTCTGCCCGCCACGCCTGCCACGCCCCGGGAGAGCACGGAGCCGGGGACTCGGGGCCAGCCCGACATGCGGATCACGTCGGCCAGGCCGGGGATCTCGTAGTCCAGGACGGCCCTGGTGGCCTCGGGGGTGCCGTCGGTCGGGTTGATGCCCGTGCCGCCGGTGGTCAGGACGAGGTCGGCGCCGGAGGCGACGGCTGAGGTGAGGGCTTCGCGGACCGGGTCGCCGTCGGGGACCACCACCGGCATCGGGGTCGAGAAGCCGCGTTCCACCAGCCAGGCGAGGATGATCTGGCCGCTTCGGTCCTCGTAGACGCCGGCGGCTGCTCGGTTCGAGGCGGTGATGACCACTGCCTTCACGGGCGCACCCACAGTCCGGACTTGCCGCCTTCCTTGCGCTCCACCCGCACCGCGTCCAGGGAGGCGGCCGGGTCGACCGACTTCACCATGTCGTGCAGGGTCAGGCCCGCCACCGAGACGGCGGTCAGGGCCTCCATCTCGACGCCCGTGCGGTCGGTGGTGCGGACGGTGGCCTTGATCAGGACCGAGTCCTCGGCCAGGGCCAGGTCCACCACCACCGACGACAGGGCGATCGGGTGGCACAGCGGCACGAGCTCCCAGGTGCGCTTCGCCGCCATGATGCCGGCGATGCGGGACGTCGCCAGGGCGTCGCCCTTGGGCAGGCCGTCGGCGCCCAGCAGCGCCACCACCTCGGCCGTCGTGTGCAGGACCCCGGTGGCCACGGCCGTGCGGGTGGTCTGCTCCTTGCCGGAGACGTCGACCATGCGGGCGGCGCCTTGGGAGTCGAGGTGGGTGAACTGCTTGGTCATGCGGCGATCGTATGCCTGCCCGACGACGTCAGCTCGTGCCGGAAACGCCTAGGCGGTCGCGGTGGCGGCCTTGCGGACCGCTTCCGCCACCGCCGGGGCGACGGTCGTGTCGAAGACCGACGGGACGATGAACGACGCGTTCAGGCGGTCGCCGTCCACCACGTCGGCGATGGCGGCGGCCGCGGCCAGCAGCATCGCGTCGGTGATGGTCTTGGCGTGCGCGTCCAGCAGGCCGCGGAACACGCCGGGGAACGCCAGCACGTTGTTGATCTGGTTCGGGAAGTCCGAACGGCCCGTCGCCACAACGGCGGCGTGCTGCTGCGCCTCCATCGGGTCGATCTCCGGGTCCGGGTTCGCCAGGGCGAACACGATGGCGTCCTTGGCCATCGTCGCGACCTGCTCCGCGCCGAACAGGTTCGGGGCCGAGACGCCGATGAAGACGTCGGACCCGACCAGCGCGTCGTGCAGGCGGCCGGACTGGTTGTCCTTGTTGGTCGACGCGGCGATCGACTTCAGGTTCGAGTCGAGGCCGGGGCGGTCGCGGTGCACGATGCCGTCGACGTCGACGGCGATGATGTCGCCCGGCGACTGGGCCTGGAGCAGGCGGATGATCGCCGAACCGGCCGCGCCGACGCCGCAGACCGTGATGCGGCAGTCCTGGATGTCCTTGCCCACCACGCGGAGCGCGTTGCGCAGGGCCGCGACGACGACGATCGCCGTGCCGTGCTGGTCGTCGTGGAAGACCGGGATGTCGAGCTTCTCGCGCAGCCGGGCCTCGATCTCGAAGCAGCGCGGCGCGGAGATGTCCTCGAGGTTGATGCCGCCGTAGACCGGTGCGATGAGCTCGACCGCGCGGATGATCTCCTCGGTGTCCTGGGTGTCCAGGCAGACCGGCCAGGCGTCGACGCCCGCGAACTTCTTGAACAGCGCGGCCTTGCCCTCCATCACCGGCAGGGCGGCGGCGGGGCCGAGGTTGCCCAGGCCCAGCACGGCGGAGCCGTCGGTGACCACGGCGACGGTGTTGCGCTTGATCGTCAGGCGGCGCGCGTCGTCCGGGTTCTTGGCGATCGCCTCGCAGACGCGGGCGACACCGGGCGTGTAGGCGCGGGAGAGGTCGTCGCGGTTGCGCAGCGGCACCTTCGACGAGATCTCGATCTTGCCGCCGAGGTGCACGAGGAACGTGCGGTCCGACACCTTGCGGACGACGATGCCGGGCAGCGTCTCCAGCGTGTCGGTGATGTCCTTGGCGTGGTTCGCGGACAGCGCGTTGCACGTGAGGTCGATGACGACGCGGTCGTTGTGCGACTCCACGACGTCGAACGCCGTGATCACACCGCCCGCGCGGCCGACGGCCGAGGTGAGGTCACCCGCGGCGCTCGCTGACGGCGGCGCCTCCAGACGAACGGTGATCGAGTAACCAGGGCCGGGGACCGGCATCGTCTTCCTCCCACGCAGTGCTGCTCAAGCGGGAAGTGAGCCTATCCCCGGCCCCATTGCGGTACGCACGCGACTCGGCAGTCTTAAGACCGCCCTGACAGTCCGATGAGGACGGCCGCGCGAGTCAGGACTTGTTGATCTCGGTCACCGGGTGCGTGTAGCCGAGGTCCTCGACCGGCAGCGGGAACGTCACCGCGCCGAACGGGGAGAGCGCACCCTGGGTGTCGCTGGTCAGTTCGGTGACGGGGTGGCCGCCGTCGGGGCCCTCCGGCCAGTGCGGGTCGACCCGTCCAGGGCGTCCTTTCGCCACTTTCTCCTCCTCGGTGGTGCCGATGACGCGACAAGTGTGACAGAGCGCGCTGGGATGTCGACCGACCCATATACCGTGGTGAGAATGTCCGGCACCACTCTCGCCGACTGGCTGCGCGCCCAGGACGACGCCGCACTCGTCGCACTGCTGCGCGCGCGTCCTGACCTGGCAACGCCCCCACCTGCCGATATGTCCGTGCTCGCGACACGCGTCGGCACGAGGGCGTCGATCGCGCGCGCCTGCGAGGACCTCGACACGTTCACGCTCGCCGTGCTCGAGGGCCTGGTCGTCCAGGGTGCGGACACCGCGCCCGTGGCGTTGGCCACACTCGCGGGCCTGCTCGGGCCGGACGTGAAGCCCAAGCCGCTCAAGCAGGCCGTGGGCAGGCTCAGGTCCCTCGCGCTCGCGTGGGGCGACGACGAGCTGTCGGTCCCGCCGGTCACCCGTGAGGCGTTCGGCTCGTTCCCCGGCGGGCTGGGCCGCGCGACCGGCCAGCCCTACGACCTCGCCGGCATCAGCGAGGGCGAGCAGCGCGTGCTGCAGAAGCTCGCGGCCGGACCGCCGATCGGCGACACCAAGGACGCCTCCAGGGTCGTGTCGCTCGACAAGGCGGAGACGCCCGTCCAACGGCTGCTCGCCCGCGGTCTGCTGCTGCGGCGCGACCCCGGCACCGTCGAGCTGCCGCGCGAGATCGCGTTCGAGCTGCGCGGCGCCCGCCCGCTCGGGCCGATCCAGGTCACCGAGCCCAAGCCGAGGACCACCACCCTCCAGCAGACGAGCATCGACGCCACGGGCGGTGGCGAGGCGCTGGAACTGGTCCGGCACGTCGAGAACCTGCTGGCGAGCTGGTCCGTCGAACCGCCGCCGGTCCTGCGCACGGGCGGCCTGGGCGTGCGCGAGCTGCGCAAGGTCGCGAAGGACCTGAACGTCGACGAACCGCGCGCCGCCCTGCTGATCGAGCTCGTCGTCGGCGCCGACCTGGCCGCGAACACCGAGGCGACCGAGCCGGAGTGGGTGCCGACGACCAAGGCCGACGTGTGGCTCGCCGCCACCGCCGAGGTCCGCTGGGCGACGATCGCGCACGCCTGGCTGGAGCTGCCGCGGCTGCCCGCGCTGATCGGCCGCCGCGACGAGAAGGACAAGCTCTTCACCCCCCTCGCGGACGAGATCCGCCGCGCCCAGGCCCCGCGCGACCGCCGCTGGGTGCTGGAGACGCTCGGCGCGTTCCCCGCGGGCACCGCGATCGCGAACCCGGCGGAGCTGGCCGCGCTGCTCGGCTGGCGGGCACCGCGCAGGGGCGGCAGGCAACGCGACGAGCTGGTGAGCTGGACGGTCGAGGAGGGCACGGCGGTCGGCGTGCTCGCCCTCGGCGCGATCACCAGCGCCGGCCGCGTGCTGCTCGACGAGGGACCCGGTCACGCGGCCAAGACCCTCGCCGACGCGCTGCCGGAGCCACTCGACCACGTGCTGGTGCAGGCCGACCTCACCGTCGTCGCCCCCGGCAGGCTCGAACCGGACCTGGCGGACGAGATGGCGCTCGTCGCGGACGTCGAGTCGGCGGGCAGCGCGACCGTCTACCGGATCGGCGAAGCCACCGTCCGGCGCGCGCTCGACTCCGGCCGCACCGCCGACGACCTGCACGAACTGTTCAAGCTCCGCTCGCGCACGCCGGTTCCGCAGTCGTTGACGTACCTGATCGACGACGCGGCCCGCCGCCACGGACGGCTGCGCGGTGGCGCCGCGGGCTCGTTCCTGCGCTGCGACGACCAGGTGCTGATCAGCGAGGTCCTCGCGCACCCGGAGGCCGCCCGGCTGGAGCTGCGGCGGATCGCGCCGACGGTGCTCGTGAGCCCGTTGCCGCTGGCGGACGTGCTGGACGGGCTGCGGGCCGCCGGCTTCGCCCCCGCCGCGGAGGGCCCCGACGGACAGGTGCTCGACCTGCGGCCCGGAGGGCGCAGGACCACGCCGCGGCAGCGGTCGGTGCGCAAACCGGCGTCACCCGCGGTGCCCGCCGACGAGCGGTTGGGTGATCTCGTCCGGCTGGTGCGCGCCGGTGATCGTGCTGCCGCGACACCAAGGGGTGAACGCGTCGCGGTGCCCGGCAACCTCGGCGCCGGCCCGTCGGCCACGCTGTCGCTGCTCCAGCAGGCCGCGAGGGCCCGACGGCGGGTGCTGGTCGGCTTCGTCGACTCCCACGGCACGGCGGCACAGCGCGTGATCGAGCCGCACGTCGTGGGCGGTGGCGTGCTGGAGGGCTACGACCACAGCTACGGAGAGGTGCTGCGGTTCCCACTCCATCGGATCACCTCGGCCGCTCTGGTGGACGAGGACTGACAGCGGGTCATCCCCCGGTCAGGGACCGGCAACCACCCGCACGTGGGCGTTGCGAGACCTAGCGTCGGTGGTGCGGACGTTCCCGAGACACGTCCGCACCGACCAAGGAGGTCTCGCACGATGGCCAGCTCCCGGTGGGCTTTGAGAGCCGCCGCCACCGTCACGGCACTGGCGTTCGCCCTGCCGTTCTCCTCGGGCACGGCGTCCGCCGACCCGACCCTCGTTCTCCCGCAGCAGGACCACGCCAACCCGGAGGTGAGCCGCGGCGTCGACCGGGTCGGCGTCGCCGTCGTGGACGACAGGGACATCCCGGCCGTACCGGGCCTCACGGCTCTGGCAGGCCTGGATGTCAGCGCCGGTGTGGACGTCCTCGCGGACGTCGACGCCGAGGTCGACGCGGTGGTGGGCGTGACCGCCGACGCCGCGGTGGCGGCAGACGCCGATGTCGCCGCCGACGTGAGCGCGACGGCTGACCTGGCGCCCACCACCGTCGTCGACCTGAGGCCCGTGATCGACGCGGACCTCGACGCAGTCGTCGACGCCGACCTCGACGCTGACCTCGATGCCGTGGTCGATGCAGACCTCGACGCAGTGGTCGACGCGGACCTCGATGCCGTGGTCGACGCTGATGTCGACGCCGACCTCGGTGTCGTCGCCGACCTCGACGCCGACGCGAACCTCGGTGTCGACCTGGACACCGATGTCGACGTCGACGCGAGTGTCGGAGCCGATCTCGACGCCGACGTGAGCACGGCGGTGGGCATCGACGACGTCGACGTGGACGGAATCGTGAACGCCGACGTCGATGCGGACGTCGACGCGGACCTCGGCCTCGGTGTCGTCGTCGACGCCACCGACTACCACTGCCACCACCACGGCCTGCTGGACGGCCTGCTCGACATCGACCTCGGCGCCGTCGTGGGCGCCGGCGTGAACGTCGGCGACGGTGGCATCGACCTCGGCGCGATCCTCGGGATCGGGCTGAACATCGGCTAGCAGCACGTCACGGCGGAAGGAGCACTGCTTGGACGATCAGCGAGGCAACTGAGGCAGACCGCAACGACGAGGCGAGCGCCGCACCCGAAGGTGGCGCTCGCCTCGTCGCACGTTCTGCAGTTGTCCCCGTCGAGAGCAGGTCAGCCCGCGCGGACCGACATCCACTGGCGCATGGCGTGCTCGACCAGCGTGATGAGCGTCTGCTTCGTCGACTGCCGGTTGCGCGCGTCGCACGTCACGATCGGCACCGACTCGTCGATCGTCAACGCCTCGCGCACGTCCTCCAGCCTGTGGTGCAGGAGTCCGTCGAAGCAGTTGACACCGACGACGTACGGCAGCTGCCGGTCGTCGAAGAAGTCGATCGAGGCGAACGCGTCCGCGAGCCTGCGGGTGTCGACCAGGACGATGGCGCCGATGGCACCACGGACCAGGTCGTCCCACATGAACCAGAAGCGGTGCTGACCCGGTGTACCGAAGAGGTACAGGATCAGGTCGCTGTCGAGCGACACGCGGCCGAAGTCCATCGCGACGGTCGTGGTGACCTTGTTGGGCGTGGCGGAGAGGTCGTCCACCCCCGCGCTGGCCTCGGTCATCACCGCCTCGGTGGTCAACGGGACGATCTCGGACACCGAGCCGACGAACGTCGTCTTGCCCACACCGAAGCCACCCGCCACCACGATCTTGGCGGAGGTCGTCGGCTTCCGTGCGCCCTCGGCGCCCTGGGGACTAGAGCCTGCGAAGCCCACTGAGCACCCTCTCCAGGAATTCCATGGAAGGCCGGTCCCCCACGACCAGACCGCCCTGGTGAATCAAAACCAATCCCATGCTTGCCATGTCGCCGATCAACACCCGCACGACGCCGAGTGGCAAGCGCAGGAGTGCCGCGACCTCGGCCACCGACCGCGTGTCCACACACAGCCCGCAGATGGACCTGTGCTCGGGAAGCACTGCCGCATCCCGTTCGAGGCCCTTCTCGCTGGTCGAAATCAGCGCCTCGATAGCAAGGTCGTAGTCGGGTCGTGTGCGTCCACCGGTGCGTGTGTAAGGCCGCACCAGTGAACCCGAGTCCGCAGCTGCATTCTCCTCTGGGCGCACAACGGACTGTGCACCGGTGTTGTATGCCGGCTGCGCACCAGTGCTGTACACCGGCTGCGACCCCGTGGTGTACGGCAGTTGTTCTGGTACCGCGTCCGGCATCTCGTGCTGGCCGAAGAGGTCCGCACCGGGTCCACCGAACAACCCGGTGCCGTACCCGTCTATGTCGAACCGGTTCGGCACGTCGTCGTACGGATACGACGACGAGTCGTCCACCTCACGCTGAGACATATCGCCTAGCCCTTGCCCTGTAACCCGCTCATCGTGGGGTGCGTCCTCGGCTTCCTCTGGATCTTGGGGAATCGCGTCAGGCTCGTCGAACTGAAAGCCACCAGCTGCCCACTCCTGGTAGTTGAAGTTCCTACCGAGTCCACGGCCTCTAGCGCCAGGTCTCCCAGCCATTTGTTCTCACCCCTGAACCCAAGTGAGGTCTAGCGACGGACCACACCCTGAAGCTGCGCGCGCAGCTCAGGGGTGAGTTGTTGGCCGACTCTCTCCACCAAGAGCGTCATCTCGTAAGCCACCAGGCCGATGTCACAGTTCGGTGCCGCCAGGACGGCAAGGCACGAGCCGTCACTGATCGACATGAGGAACAGGTAGCCCCGCTCCATCTCGACAACGGTCTGGTTGACCCCGCCTGCCTCGAAGCAGCGGGCAGCACCCTGTGTGAGGCTGACCAGCCCTGACGCGACGGCGGAGAGCTGCTCTGCACGGTCCCGGGGCAGCCCCTGGGACCCCGCGAGCAACAGCCCGTCCGCGGACACCACGACGGAATGTGCCACACCGGGCACCCTCCGCACGAAGTCGGTGATAAGCCAACCAAAGCTGCCTGGCTGCGCTGCGGTCGTCACTCCTGCTCCTCGTTCTGCCGGCTCGACTGGTCACCAGCGTATGCCTCGATCATGGCGTGCCGGCCTCGCCGGACACCGCTTTGCAGACTCGACATCCGTCCGCGCACCGCGTCGGCGGTGCGGGGCGGCAGCGGCGGGCGCTGCGCTGTCTGCGTCAGGGACTGCGGCTTGGGTGCTGCAGATCCTGGCACGAGCTGAGCCTTCGGTGTCCGTTTCGGCAATCCTGCCGTGGTCTTCGTCTCCGGCGTCTTGTTCAACAACGCCTGAGCCGCTTGCCATCCCTCATCGGCAGGCGATTGCCAAGCCGATTCGGAAGCGGGCGCCGTGGCTGGAGTCTCCTCCAGAACGGGCTCCGGTTCCACAACTCGCTCCTGCTCGGCCGGTGCCACTTCTTCCTCGACCGCCTTCTGGACCTTCGCGCGCGGCTGGCGCACGGGCAGACCAGCGGCGGACGTGGTGGTCGGTGCCACCGCGGGGACAGGTTTGCGGGTACGGGTCGGGAGCTCCGGCTCCGGCCCGTCCGACAACGGTGGGGTCGTCGGGGGCTCGTCGATGTACTCGACGCCGCCCTTGTCGACGCTGCCCGGTCCGGACTCGACGTGTCCGTTGGACGCGGCCGCCTCGTCCCCACCCGCGGCCGGGCGGACCGGCTGGGCCGTGGACGCGGACGTCTCGCTGCCGACCGCCTGGAACCACTGCGACAGGACGGCCTCGTAGATCGGGAGCCGCTCCGTCGGGGCGTCCAGGTCGTGCTCGACCTGCTTGCCGGAGGTGCCGTTGCGGTGCCCCATGCCGATGTCGAGGCGGCCCTGGTCGACCGAGGCGCGCGAGACGCCGTTGGTCGAGGCCGGCTCGTCCTCGATCGGCGGGATGGGCACGAACTGCGTGGTCTCGTAGCCCGGCTCGAAGGAGATCTCGCCCGGCTCCTCGTGGCGGTCCTCGTAGGCCGTGAAGAGCGTCGGCTCGCCGAACGAGCCCTCCGGCTCCACGGCGGCGAGCTGGTCGCGGCGCCACCGCTCGGACGGCGTCGAGTCCTCGATCGGCGGGTCGCTGTAGACGGGGATCGCCGTCGCGCCCGCACCGGTGTCGGTGATCGAGCTCGGCACGAAGTTGACCGGGATGCTCGGGCTCGAGTCCTCGATCCGCGGCGTGAGCCCCGTCGAGCCGGTCGAGCCGCCGAACGCGCCGGCGATGCCGCTGGCCCTCGTCGCCGTCGTGCCGATCTCGGTGGTGTGCTCGGCCGGCACCTGCACCGGCGACATCGCGGGCGACGACATGTTCGGCGACATGCCGAACGCGGAGGCCAGCGAACCGGAACCGGTCGGCGGGGTCGAGACCGGCGTCTGGCCGGGGATCGCGACGAGCGTCTCCGGCACGATCACCAGTGCCGTCGTGCCGCCCTCGATGTCCTCGTTGCCGCGCAGGCGGACCTTGATGTCGTGGCGCTTGGCGAGCCGCGCGACCACGTACAGGCCCATCCGGCGGGAGACGGCGACGTCGACGTCCGGCGGGTCGGCCAGGCGCTCGTTCGCGTCCAGGATCTCCTGGTCGCCCATGCCCACGCCGCGGTCCTGGATCTCGATCGCCAGCTCGCCCTTGCGGGTCTTGGCCGTGCGGACGGTGACCTTGGTGACCGGGTCGGAGAACGCCGTGGCGTTGTCCAGCAGCTCGGCGACGAGGTGCACGAGGTCGTTGACCGCGCGGCCCTGGACCGTGAGGTCCGGGGTCTGGCCGACCTGCACGCGGGCGTACTGCTCGACCTCGGAGACCGCGGCGCCGAGGACCTCGGCGGCCGGGACGGGCCTGGTCAGCCGCCGTGAGAGGTCCGTGCCCGAGAGGACCAGGAGGTTCTCCGAGTTGCGGCGCATGCGGGTCGCGAGGTGGTCCAGCTCGAACAGCGAGGCCAGCTGGTCCGGGTCCTGCTCGTCCTGCTCCAGCCGGTCGATCAGGTTCAGCTGGCGCTCGACCAGGGCCTGAGAGCGGCGGGAGAGGTTGACGAACATCGCGTTGACGTTGTCGCGCAGGAGGGCCTGCTGGGCGGCCAGTCGCACCGCTTCGCCGTGCACCGCGTCGAACGCGCGCGCCACCTGGCCGACCTCTTCCCGCGTGTGCACGGGCACGGGCTCGACGGCGTTCTTCGCCGCGTTCTCCGGGTCCGGGTCCGCGAGGATCCGCTCGACCGCGTCCGGGAGACCGTGGTCGGCGACGTCGAGGGCGGTGCGGCGCAGCGTGCGCAGCGGGTTGAGGATCGAGCGGGCGACGAACAGCGCCATGAGCAGCGCGAGCGCGAGGATCGCGAGCACGATGCCGGACTCGATGTACGCCCTGGTGCGGGTGTCGCTAGCGAGCTCGTCCGTCTTGTTCTGCAGCTGCTCGACCAGCAGGTTCTCGACGTCGCGGGTCAGGTTGACCGTCAGCGTGGCGGCGATGTCCCACTTCTCGGACGTCAGCTGGGTGAAGTCCCTGACCGGGCGGGCCTGCTGGTTGAGCGCCGACTCCTGCATGTCGTTCGCGGTGTCGACGATCAGGCCGGTGACGGTGTCGTCGTAGATCTTCGCCTGCTCCGCCGTCGCGGACTTGCGGAAGTCGTTGCGGGCCGCGTCGAGCTCGGCGTCGGCCGCCTGCAGTGCCCGCGTCTGGGACGGGGTGAACCCCTTGCGCTGGAAGACGTCGAGGAGGATCGCCCGCTTGAGCGACTCCTGCTCCTTGATGCGCGCGATGGCGTTCGTCGTCAGGTGCAGTCGCACCAGCTCGGGGTCGTTGACCTCGGAGATCGTCTGCTCACCGAGGCCGATGAGCGTGTCGATCGACTCCGAGTAGGTGCGCTGGACCGCTTCCGCGGGGTACTGGGTGTCGCGCACCGAGTTGCGGAGGCTGTTGAGGCGGTCGAGCTGCTTGGCCGCGACCTGGAACCGCTCGACGGCGGTCGGGTTCAGGTCGGAGCTCAGCTCGGAGATCTTGGCGTTGAAGGCCTCGCTGGTGTCGTTCACCCGGCGCAGCTGGCGCTCGAGGACGACCCGGTCGACCTTCTTGTTCGACGCGACGTAGCTGACCGACAGGTCGCGTTCGCGCTGGAGCTGCTGCACCAGGTCCGCGACCGCGGTCTCGAGGCGGATCTGGTTCGCGAGGTTGTTGAACTCCGTCGCGGCCTGGAGGTCGCCGCGGACGCGCAGACCGCCCAGGGCGAGGGCGCAGACCGTCGGGATCAGCAGGACGGCGAGCAGCTTCGTGCGCAGCCGCCAGTTGCGCAGGCGCCATGGCGCGGATCGGGCAGGTCCCGCACCGGGGCCGGCGGCGACGTCGCGACTCACCGGGTCCGGTGTCACGTTCATCGTTCCGTCACCCAGCGCAGCCAGTCCGTCACCCGATTCGGGCCTTTCGGAGCGTGTGGTGTCACCCACGCCAAACTGGCTGGGACCTCTCTCACGTCGGGCCACTCTGGGCTTCCTCTTCCAGCAGCAGTGTCCCGGTCTCTCCCCAGGACCGAGCATGGACTCGTCAAACGGGCCGAATTGCAGCACAGAGGCGGTTCGCCCGGTGAGGCGCCCTACCCCGTCTGAAGACACGTCGGTCGACAACAACCTGTGCCACCCGGCGGGGAGCGTAATGGTCACCCCCTGTCCGGGGGAAGTCTCCAGAAGCACTCACCGTATCGAGATGGGGTGTCGTTTCATACGTTCAGGTGGTTAACATCCCCGGTTGTCGGCACGACCCATGTCCGTCCGAACTCCCAGTTGGGACTGCGGGCCACCTGGTCTGTGGCGACACTCACTGATCAATTCGATGCTACTCAGGCCTACCGGCGAGAGGTGCCATGGCTACCCGAGCCAAAGCTCTGCGGCTTGCCGCAGTGCTCATCACGTGTGTTCTGACCGCGAGCTGCGGCCTGTTCGGAGGTTCGTCGAACGGCGGCAACGCGGACGTGGAGCGCAACATCCTGCGCATCGGCGTGCTGCCCGTCGTCGACGTGGCCCCGCTGCGCATCGCGCTGACCGAAAAGCTGTTCGAGAAGGCCGGCCTTCAGGTCAACCTGGTCACGCAGCCGACCGAGGCCGAGGCCATCAAGCAGCTGGACACCACGCTGGACATCACGTGGGCCACGCACGTCAGCCTCTTCCGCGCCGTCGCCGAGGGCACCGAACTGCAGCTGCAGGGCGAGGCCTACCAGGCGGGTCAGAACTCGATGGCGCTGGTCACGGCCGCGACGTCGGACTACGACGACCCCGGCAAGGTCGCCAGCCCGACCATCGCCGTGAACAGCGAGACCGACATCGGCGCGCTGACGACGCGTGCCGTGCTGGACACCGCCGCGGTCGAGAAGCAGAAGATCAAGTTCAAGCCCATGCCGTTCGCGGACATGGAGAACGCGCTGACCTCCGGCACGGTGAGCGCGGCGTTCATGATCGAGCCGTTCATCACGAAGGCGCAGCGCAAGATCGGCGCGAAGATCCTCACCGACACCGCGCGCGGCCCGACGCTGGACTTCCCGATGTCCGGCTACGCGGCGTCGAAGAAGTTCGCCGACGCCAACCCGAAGACCCTCAAGGTGTTCCGGGACGTGCTGCGCGAGGCCCAGCAGCGCGCACAGGCCAACAAGCTGGCCGTGCAGGACTCGCTGACCAGCTACGCCGACGTCGACCAGCCGACCGCCGCGCTCGTGTCCGTGGGCACGTTCCCGCTGTCGCTGAACCCGATCCGGCTCCAGCGGGTCGCCGACATGATGGACACCGAGGACGTGCTCTCGGGGCGTCTGGACGTGCAGCAGCTGCTGCCACCGGGCACCACGAGCTAGCTGTTCGAAGGCACGGGAAAAGGCGGGCCGACCGGCCCGCCTTTTCGCACGCGGTCACTTCCCCGCGAGCGCCGTGACGCAGTAGGTGATGCCCGGCGAGGGCTCGGTGTAGGAGACCGCCGTGGCCTCACCGCAGTCCGCCGTGGCCGCCTTGACGACCTTCTCGATCTTCACGACCTTCTGGACGGCGAACTCGTTGGCGCCCTTGGAGCAGTCGACGACCTTCATGCCCTCCATGTTGATCTTGACGAGCTCCTCCTCGTAGCACTTGCCCTCCTCGAGCTTCTCGACGAGGCAGAGCTTCAGCGAGGAGCTGCGCCGGCCGCTCTCGGTGTACTCGGCGTAGTCGTCGCTGGGGCAGGCTTCCGTGGTCGAGTTCATGGCCTTGGCGATGAAGTAGTTCGCCTCGGGGGCGCCGCAGTCGACCTTCTTGTACTTCGGGCTGATCGTGGTGCCCGTGACGCTCGCGCAGTCACCGGCCTTGGCCGACGGCTCCGTCAGGCTGCTCAGGCCACCGCTGAGCAGGGCGCGGACCAGGATGAACGCGCCGACGAGCACGACGACGCCGACGATCGCGCCGATGGCCTTGCCGGCTCCGCCCTTCTTCGGCGGCGGGGCGTAGGGCATCGGTCCGCCGGGCGGCATCTGGCCGGGCGGAGGGCCGTACTGACCCGGCTGTCCCTGCTGGGCGTACGGGTCACCGGGATAGCCCTGCTGCGGCGGCGGGCCGTACTGGCCGGGCTGCTGGTGCTGCTGCGCGTAGGGGTCGGGCTGGCCGTACGGCTGCTGGCCGTAGGGCTGCTGCGGCTGCCCACCGGGAGGCGGTCCGTAAGGCCCCGGCTGCTGGGGGTAGTTGGGAGTGGTCACTGGTTTCCCTCCGATGGGTCGCGCGAAAGACGGCGAAACCGGAGCCGTGGGACACGACTCCGGTTTCGCGAGTTCGAAGCCCGTTACGCGGGTGCACCGGTGCAGTAGTTCAGCTTCACCTCGGGGTAGGCGAGCGCGAGCTCCCCCTCGGCACACTGCGGTGCGGCACCGTCCTTGGCGGCCTTCGTCACCTTGAAGACGGCCGACTCGGTGCACTCGGCGACCTTGAGACCCACACCGCCGCTATTCTCGGCGTAGCACTTGCCCTCGGCGAAGATCGGCGCGAGGCAGAGCTTCGTCTTGGGCCCGCGACGCTGGGTCTGCGTGTACTCGTCGTAGTTCTCGCCGCACACCTCACCGGTGCCGCCGGACTTGGCGACCGAGTAGTTCGCCTCGGTGGCGCCGCAGTCGACGTGCTTGTACTCCGGGCTGGTCGACGTGCCGGTGATGCTGGCGCACTCGCCGACCTTCGCCTGGGCGACGTCGCTGGTGAAGTAGTTGAACGCGTAGATCGCGCCGGCGGCGACGACGAGGCCGACGACGTAGGTCAGGATCCGCTTCAGGATGCTCGGCTTCTTCTCCTGCTGCTGCGGCTCCGCGGGTGCGGGCTGCTGTGCAGGAGCGGGCGAAGCGGACTCAGTGGTGCTCATGCGGTTCTCTCACTTCCGGAATTACCCCAGTCGGCCCATGCCCCCCGACACAGCCGGAGCAGAGAGTGCCACGCACGGTGGAGCACCGCTGGAGCTTTACGGAAACGTTACGGCTGCTTGGATCACCTACAGGGTCGTGGTGCAGTAGGTCAGCGTTACCCCGGGGAAGCTGAACCTCTCCTCGCCCGCGGCGCACGGCGGCCCCGGCACGTCCTTGCTCACCCTGGTCACCTTGAACGCGTCCGCGGCGCAGTCCACCGGCTGGAGCTCCATGCGCCCGGAGTCCACGGGGTAGCAGGCGCCCTCCGTCCACAGGGGAACGAGGCAGATCCGGACGTCCGGGTCCTGCGCGCGGCCGGGGACCATGTCCGTGAAGGAGCCCGTGCAGCTCGCCGACTTCGCGACGGTGCCCGTGACCACGTAGTTCGCGCCGGCCGACCCGCAGGTGACCGCGTCGAAGTCCGGCTGGGCCACGTCACCGGTGACGTTCGCGCAGTCGCCCTGCGCGGGCTTGCGGACCGGCGTCAGGAACTCGGTCATGCCGTAGATGGCGACGGCCGCGACGACGAGCGTGGCCGCGTAGGTCGCGATCCGCTTCCGCAGACTCGTCCTGGGCGCGGCCGGTTCGTCGATGATCACGCCGCAGAGGGTGCCATGTGGACGGACGCGCGCGGCGCGGTATGCCGCAAGATCACTGCTTGCGCTGGTCACCGCGGTGCAGGCAGAAGGTGACGGCGGGCTCGGGGAAGACGGCGGCCCGCGAGTCCCCGCAGGCCGCGCCGTCGGTGGAGCCGGTGAGCACCTTGTCGACCTTCACCGCGTCCTTGGTGGCGCAGTCGACCTTCGCGATCCCGGCCTCGGCGTCCTGGCCGTAGCAGGAGCCCTGCACGAAGTTCGGCATCAGGCAGAGCGTCGAGTCGCCCGTGTACGTCGAGTAGTCCATGCCGCCCGACGGGCACTTGCTCTCGTTCCACTGCAGCACCTTGGCGACCTTGACGTTCGCCTGCTCGGACCCGCAGTCGAGCGCCTGGTAGCGAGGGCTGTCGAGCGCACCGGAGATCCGCGCGCAGTCGCCGGCCCGCGCGGTCTTCGCGACGTCCCCGAGCTGGTGCAGGACGAACCCGCCGAGCAGCAGGAGCGCGACGACAGCGGCGATACCCAGGCCGACCTTCTTCATGGCCTGGGTATCGGCTTCAACCGGGGCCCGACTCAACCGGGTTCACCCGATCAGGACCCTTCGTGCACGCCCATGCAGTAGACGGAGGCGGGCTCGCTGAACCGCAGCTCGCTCGACCCCTCCGGGCACACCGTGCCCTCCTCGGGCAGCCCGTCGACCTTCTTCACGATCTTGACCGGCGACTCCCTGGTGCAGGTCTCCTTCTTGAAGGCGCCGTCGTCACCCGCGGTGTAGCAGTTGCCCTCGGAGAGGTTCGGCATCAGGCACAGCGAGTCGCCGCCGGACTTGACCGGTTCGTAGATGCCCTCGTCGGGGCACGGGTCCTCGGCGCTGTTCAGCACCTTGGCGACCCGGTGCGTGGCGGCGGTGTCCCCGCAGCTCTTGCCGGAGATGTTCCAGTCGCCGTCGGGCTTGTCCACGTCCTTCGGGGACGCGCTGACGCAGTCGCCGACCTTGGTGCCGTTGAGCGCCGTGAGCGCCCACACGCCACCACCGACCAGCACGACCGCCAGCACGCCGACGATCACGAACTTCAGCCAGTTGTTCTTCTTGGGCGACTCGTCGGTCTCGGCGTCCGCCGGTGCCACGTCGGCAGGGGTCTCGACGGGGTCAGTCGACTCGGTGCTCATGGGCGAGAACGTACGACACCTCGTGTTGGCTGGGTGTGTCGGCTCACAGTTGGTGTCACCAGTTGACGCAGGTGGGGCGGTTGGAGCGGGCGCCGTGGTCTGGCTGCGGGGGTTCGCTGCGGCTCGCTTCTCGCCGCTGGCTTCCTGGCGTCAGCTGTTGCCGCATCTGTTGTCCGGGCCGCACCCGCTGTCTGGGCCCGCCGCAACTCCAGGGCTCTTGTCCGCTCTCTTAGCCGAGCGCGCTCCTCGCTTCAAGCGCGCCCCTCCACATCAGCGCACCCCCTGGGAACGCGACCACACCGCATTTGGCGTCGTCAGGGAGACTTGTCGGCGTGACCGATGGCCCCTTGATCGTCCAGTCGGACAAGACGCTGCTGCTCGAGGTCGACCACCCGCTCGCCGACGACGCGCGCACGTCCATCGCGCCGTTCGCCGAGCTGGAGCGGGCGCCGGAGCACGTGCACACCTACCGGGTGACGCCGCTGGCGCTGTGGAACGCGCGTGCGGCCGGGCACGACGCCGAGCAGGTGGTGGACGCGCTGGTGCGGTTCAGCCGCTACCCGGTGCCGCAGCCGTTGCTGGTGGACGTGGTCGACACGATGGGTCGCTTCGGGCGGCTCGTGCTGACCAACAACCCGGCGCACGGGCTGGTTCTGCACACCAACGACCGCGCGGTGCTCGAGGAGGTGCTGCGCAACAAGAAGATCGCGCCGATGTTCGGTGCGCGCATCGACGACGACACCGTCATCGTGCATCCCAGTGAGCGCGGGCGGCTCAAGCAGCTGCTGCTCAAGGTCGGCTGGCCGGCGGAGGACGAGGCCGGGTACGTCGACGGCGAGGCGCACCCGATCGAGCTGGCCGAGGACGGCTGGAAGCTGCGCGACTACCAGCGGCTGGCCGCGCAGGCGTTCTGGGCGGGTGGCTCCGGTGTCGTCGTGCTGCCCTGTGGCGCGGGCAAGACGTTGGTCGGCGCTGCGGCGATGGCCGAGGCGCAGGCGACGACGCTGATCCTGGTCACGAACACCGTGGCGGGACGGCAGTGGAAGCGCGAGCTGATCGCGCGCACGTCGCTCACCGAGGAGGAGATCGGCGAGTACTCGGGTGAGCGCAAGGAGATCAGGCCCGTCACGATCGCGACCTACCAGGTGATCACCCGCAGGTCGAAGGGCGAGTACAAGCACCTGGAGCTGTTCGACTCGCGCGACTGGGGCCTGATCGTCTACGACGAGGTGCACCTGCTGCCGGCGCCGGTCTTCCGCATGACGGCGGACCTGCAGAGCCGCCGTCGCCTGGGGCTGACCGCGACGCTGGTGCGCGAGGACGGCCAGGAGGGCGACGTCTTCTCGTTGATCGGGCCGAAGCGCTACGACGTGCCGTGGCGCGACATCGAGGCGCAGGGCTGGATCGCGCCCGCCGAGTGCACTGAGGTCCGCGTGACGCTGACGGACAACGAGCGCCTCCAGTACGCGACGGCCGAGCCCGAGGAGCGCTACAAGCTCTGCTCGACCGCGCGGACCAAGCTGCCGGTGGTGCGGCGGATCCTGGAACGGCACCCCGACGAGCCGGCGCTGGTGATCGGCGCCTACCTGGACCAGCTCGACGAGCTGGGCGAGGAGCTGGGGGCGCCGGTGATCAAGGGGTCGACGAAGAACAAGGAGCGCGAGGAGCTGTTCGACAGGTTCCGCACGGGCGAGCTCCGCACGCTGGTCGTCTCGAAGGTCGCGAACTTCTCCATCGACCTGCCGGAGGCGTCCGTCGCCGTGCAGGTGTCCGGCACGTTCGGTTCGCGGCAGGAAGAGGCCCAGCGCCTCGGCCGGTTGCTGCGGCCCAAGGGCGACGGCCGGCAGGCGCACTTCTACTCGGTCGTCGCGCGCGACACGCTCGACACCGACTACGCCGCCCACCGGCAGCGCTTCCTCGCCGAGCAGGGCTACGCCTACAAGATCGTCGACGCGGACGACCTGGTCGGATGACCACCTGGTGGATGTGGAACCCGGCTGGAACCGTCCCCGCGCGGCGGTTCCGGTCGGAGGCCTCGCTGGCGCGGTCGGCGCCGGCCACCGAGGTGGTCCGCTCGGACGACTTCACGTGCCCCTCGCAACGCCGCCGCGCCACCGCGGCCCGGTCCGACTTCCTGTCGGTGACCGGCGACCCGGTGCAGGTGGCGCTGGTCGAGCAGCACCTGTGGACGCTGCTCGTGGCGCTGCGCAAGGCCCAGCCGGTGCGCGACGCGCTGGCGACCGCCGCCCCTAAGGCGGGACGGGCGGCGCTGGTCGCCGAACCGTCGCGCGAGCTGGCCGAGCTCGACCGGCGCTTCGACCGGTTCGCGGCGGCCCTGCGGGTTCTCGTGACCGACCCGACGCCGGAGCAGCTGCGCCACACCGCGGCCCTGGACTAGCGGCGTGCGGGCCGCCGTTACGCAACGATGACACTCCTTGGACGTCCTCATGAGACCCGTCCGGAAGGCTGGAGGTCATGCCGCGCGTACTGCTGATCGAGGACGACGAGGCGGTCCGCGAGGGACTGTCGCTCGCCCTGACCTACCAGGGGCACACCGTGGACGCGGTGCGCACGGGCGAGGAAGGCCTCGAGCTCCTGGCGAACGTCGCGCCGGACGTCGTCGTGCTGGACCTCATGCTGCCCGGCGTCGACGGCTTCGAGGTGTGCCGCCGCATCCGCGCGTCCGGTGACCTGCCGATCATCATGCTGACCGCGCGCAACGACGACATCGACGTGGTCGCGGGCTTGGAGGCGGGCGCCGACGACTACGTCGCCAAGCCGGCGCAGGCGCGCGTGCTCGAAGCCCGCATCCGCGCGGTGCTGCGCCGCTCGACCGCCTCCGTGGTCGAGGTCGCCGCCGAACGCCACGGCGACCTGACGATAGACCGCGACGGCCTGGTCGTCACCCGGCTCGGGCGGCCGGTGTCGCTGGCGCCGACCGAGCTGCGGCTGCTGCTGGAGCTGTCGTCGGCGCCCGGCCGCGTGCTGTCGCGCCAGCAGCTGCTCCAGTCGGTCTGGGACCAGGGCTACCTCGGCGACTCGCGGCTGGTCGACGCGTGCGTGCAGCGGCTGCGTTCGAAGATCGAGGACGACCCGGCGGCACCCGTCTACGTCCAGACCGTGCGCGGCTTCGGCTACCGCTTCGGACCGCTGTGACGCTGCGCCTGCGGCTGCTGCTCGCCTTCGGGTTCCTGAGCATCATCACGGCCTTCGCGGTGGCCGGCGCGGGCTACGTCCGTGCGCGCGACGCCATCGTGCAGCGGGCCCAGGACAACGCGGTCGTCGAGATCACGAACCGCGTCGAGCAGCTCTACCCGTTGTCCGCCCGCCCGCTCTCGGCCGCGGCCCTGGAACGCATCGCCGGCCGCGTCTCGGGCCGCACGGACGCGGCCGTGGCGTACGGCAACGGCCTGTCCGCGGGCGGCATGGATACGTCCGTGATCACCTCCGAGCTGCGTTCCCTGGTGTCGTCCGGACGCGTGGGCTGGCAACGCGTGCCGTACGCGGACAGCGTGTGGCTGGTGGTCGGCATGCAGCTGCGGCTGTCGTCCGGCGAGGCGTCGGGGATCGAGGTGTACGTGCTGCGGCCGTTCACGTCGGAGACGGCGTTCATCGGCGAGCTGGCCCAGAACGCGTGGCTGATCGGCGGCGCCGGTCTGCTGCTGGCCCTGGGCCTGGGGTTCCTCGCCGCGCGGGGCGTGCTGCGCCCGGTCCGCGAGCTGCAGCTGGCGGCCTGGCAGCTCGGCCAGGGCGACCTCACCGCGCGCGTGCCGGTGCGCGGACGCGACGAGCTGGCGTCCGTGGCGACGACGTTCAACAGCACTGCCTCGTCGCTGGAGCACCACGTCGGCGAACTGCGGCGCATGGAGGCAGACGCACGCCGTTTCGTGGCAGACGTGTCCCACGAACTGCGAACCCCCCTCGCCGCGATGACCGCCGTGACCGACGTCCTCGACGCCGAAACGGCCGCACTGCCGGGCGTGGCGGGTCAGGCGGCGCGGCTGGTGAACCGCGAGACGCTGAACCTCACACGCCTGGTGAACGACCTGATCGAGGTGACCCGCTTCGACTCCGGCACGGCGGCCCTGGCGCTGGACGACGTGGACGTCGCCGAGGTCGTGACCTCGTGCCTGCGGATGCGCGGGTTCTCGGCGGAGGTGACGGCGTCGCTGCCGTCGGGGGTGCGCGCCCGGCTGGATCCACGGCGGCTGGACGTGATCGTGGCGAACCTGGTGGGCAACGCCCTGCGGCACGGTTCGCCGCCGGTGTCGCTCGCGCTGACCGTGGAGGGTCCGTTCCTGGTGATCGAGGTGGCCGACTCGGGGCCGGGGTTGTCGCCGGAGGTGCTGCCGCACGTGTTCGCCCGCTTCTACAAGGCCGACTCGGCCCGTGGCCGGTCGGAGGGCAGCGGGCTCGGGCTGGCGATCGCGTGGGAGAACGCGCGGCTGCACGGGGGAACGCTCGTGGCGGCGAACCGGCCCGGGGGCGGGGCCGTGTTCACGCTGCGGCTGCCGCTGGAGGGTGGGGCGTGAGGCCGAAAACTGTCGGTGCCGGCTGGGAGAATGGAAACAGGGGGACCCCCTGGAGGGGACCCCTGCGTCAGCTTTGCGTGGCGGCGCTCGTCCTCGCCGCGCTCACCGCGTGCGGCATCAGGCCCACCGACCCGATCCCGGGCCTCGTGGCGCCGACCGGTCCCGTCGAGAACGCCGCGCCGTCGCTGTTCTGGGCCTCCGAAGGCAGCGTCATCCCAGTCAGCCGCCCGCAGGTCAGCCTCACCGGCTACGACGTCATCGCCCTGCTCGCCCAGGGCCCGACCAACGACGAGCAGGCGCGCGGCCTCAGCACCGAGGTGCCGTACGACGCGGCACCCGCCACGGTCGACCGGGTGGCGAACGGGCTGGACGTGAACCTGTCGACGGACGTCTCGCAGCTCAGCCGCGTCGCCGTTCAGCAGATCGTGTGCACCGTGCTCGGGGTCCAGCCGGTCGGCAGCGTGAACCTGCGGGGCGGCGGGCATTCGCTGGAGTTCCAGAAGTGCGCTTGAATCGGCACGTGCACGTCTACTCCATCCCGATGCGCGCGCGGTTCCGCGGCATCACCCAGCGCACCGGACTGCTCTTCGAGGGACCGGCCGGGTGGGGCGAGTTCTGCCCGTTCGAGGAGTACGACGACGACGAGGCCATGGCGTGGCTCGCGTGCGCGCTGGAGGCGGCGAACGAGGGCTGGCCGGCGCCGGTGCGTTCGCGGATCCCGGTGAACTGCACCGTGCCGGTGGTCGAGCCGGCACGCGCCCACGAGATCGTGGCGAAGTCGGGGTGTTCGACGGCCAAGGTGAAGGTCGCGGAGTCCACTGTGGCCGAGGACTGCGCGCGGCTCGAGGCCGTCCGCGACGCGTTGGGACCGCACGGGTTCGTGCGGATCGACGCCAACATGATGTGGGACGTCGACACGGCCGTCACCGCGATCAAGGCGATGGACAAGGCCGCTCAAGGCCTCCAGTACGTGGAACAGCCGTGCCGCACGCTGGACGAGCTCGCCGCCGTGCGCCGGCGGGTGAACGTGCCGATCGCGGCGGACGAGTCGATCCGCAAGGCCGACGACCCGCTCAAGGTGGCGGTGTCGGGAGCGGCGGACATCGCGGTGATCAAGGTGGCGCCGCTCGGCGGGGTGCGGAGGGCGCTGGAGGTGGCCGAGGCGTGCGGGCTGCCGTGCGTGGTGTCGTCGGCGCTGGAGACCTCGGTCGGGATGGCGGCCGGGGTGGCGCTGGCGGCGGCGCTGCCGGAGCTCGAGTACGCGTGCGGGCTGGCGACGCTGCAACTGCTGGACGGGGACGTGACCGGCGACTCGCTCGTGCCGGTGGACGGGTATCTGCCGGTGCTCGGTCGGGCTCCCGTGCCGGATCGCGTCTTGGAGTTCGAGAGCGGTGACCGGGCTTGGGTCGACCGGTACGAACGGGTGCTGGCCAAGCTCAGTCGATGAGCCGGTCGATCTGGATCTTCAGGGGGAACGGTTCGGTCGCCTCGTAGATCCGGGTTTCCGCGGGTGCTTCCTGGTAGCCGAACTCACCGGCCAGATGCATCGCGGCCAGCGAGACCGGCTCGCCGAGGTCGATGATCCAGTAGTGCGGGATGCCAGCGTCGGCGTAATCGTGGAGTTTGGCGTGGTAATCCGTGCGACGAGAACTCGGGGAGAGCACCTCG
>NZ_DASVFL010000357.1:0-14271 GCF_036380075.1 Lentzea sp.
GGTACAACGCGGTGATCATGGAAAGGGTTGCTGTGGCGTCAACCGCAGACCGATCACGCACCGTAGGCTGTCAGGACGCCTAGGCTGGGGGTGATCGCGGAAGGGGTGGTGTGGGTCGTGGGGCTCGCGGAGTCCTTGCTCACGTGGCTGCACGGCTTCGTGGGCGCCAGTGTCTGCCCCGGTGACTGGGTGTGGACCACCACAGCGCTCGGCGCGGTGCTCGGGTTGTTCCCCACGGTGGGAGCGCTGCTGTCCATCGCGGTGCGCCGGGTCGTCGGCAACACCTACGGCGCGGTGACCGGCGCGATCTTCGCCGTGCTCGGCGTCGCCAGCTGCCTGGTGCTGCCCTGGCTGATCATGCGCGGCACCGTGCAGGGGCTGGCCAGGCGCACGGTCGGCGGGTCCGGTTCGCTGGACGACCTGACGTGCTTCGGCCAGTTCTCGCAGGGGCGCTACCTCGTCGACAACACGCCGTCGATCATCGGTGTCGCGCAGCGGCCCGGTGAGGCGCCCGTCTTCCTGATCGCCGCCGCCGTGACCGTCGTGCTGGCGCTGTTGTGCCTGCTCTTCGTGATGCTCCAGGCGGGCTCGGCGTTCCGGCTCGGGCCGAGCTGGCCCAAGCGCGTGTTCTGGCTGCCGTTCCTGGTGCTCCTCGCAGCCACGTCGGCACTCCCCGTGACCCTGGTGGGCCATGTGCTCCTGGGCTTTCTGCCGATTGCGGTAATCGGCTCAATCGTCGTGCGGATTTTCGGGTTGACTACCGCCATGCTGAACCGCCCCGGCCGCGACCGGTCTGCCGACCGGAACTCGCAGAACCCGCCACCGCAGCCGGTGGCGCGCACACCGCAGCCCCAGCTTCCGCAGAACCCGCAGAAGAAGGCGGCGACCAAGCCGATCAACGCGTCCCAGCACCAGCCGCCGCCGCACCAGCCGTCGCAACACCAGCCGGTGCAGCAGCCGTCGCAGCACCAGCCGACGCAGAACCCGCCGCCCTACCAGCCGGCGCAGGTGCCGAAGTACCAGCCGGCGCCGATGAACCGGCCGATGCGCCCGGTGAACCAGCCGCCGCCGCAGTACCCGCCGACGCGCGTCGCCGAGGTGCTGCCGCAGCCGACCGGACACCCGCCGCAGCCGTCCCAGCCCGCCGTCCTCGCGGACACGCCGGGCCCGTTGCCGTTCGGTCCGGGCGCCGCGAACGCCGAGGCGCCCTCACCCGTGCAGAAGTCGGGCAAGGTCTGGAACCCCGGCAACGGCCGGTTCCGCCGCGTCCGCCAGCTCGGTTCCGGCGGCTTCGGCACGGTCTGGCTGGCCGTCGACGAGCAGCTCGACCGCACGGTGGCGGTGAAGCTCGCGCACGCCCCGGACAACGAGACCGAGGCGCGCATGCTCCGCGAGGCCCGTGCGCTGGCCGCGGTCAGGCACCCGAACTGCGTGCGGGTGTTCGACATCGTCCAGGACCCGGACGGCTTGGCGCTGGTCATGGAGTACATCGAGGGCGCCTCGCTGTCCGAGACGGTCCTGAAGAACGGCCTGATCGACGACAAGCTCGCCGCCCGCCTGTGGCTCAACATGGCCGACGCCCTGGCGGCGGCCCACGACCGGGGCGTCCTGCACCGCGACGTGAAGCCGTCCAACGTGATCGTCGACGGCCAGGGCACCGCGCACCTGATCGACTTCGGAATCGCGCGCTCCAAGGGCGACAGCACCCTCACCGCCACGGGCATGATGGTCGGCACCCCGGACTTCCTCGCGCCGGAGACGGCCCGCGGCGAGACGGCGTCCCCGGCGTCCGACTCGTGGCAGCTGGCGGCGACGGTCTCGTACGCCCTGACCGGCCACCCGCCGCGCGGCTCCCGCGAGAACCCGATCTCCTCGCTGATGGCCGCGGCCCAGGGCGAACCGATCACGAAGCTGCCGCAGAACAGCGCGCACGCCCGGCTGCTGCTGGCGGCGATGGACCCGGAACCGGTGCGCCGTCCGACGCTGGCGCAGGTGCGGGGTCAGCTGTCGCAGTTCCTGGACCAGCAGGGGATGAGCAAGGAGGGCCCGGTGACGAAGATGATCACCAAGCCGGGGCCGCCTCCGACGAGGCACATGCCGATGTAGGTGCAGCAGGAGTGAGGCGGGGTTCCCGCCTCACCCAGGTCAGCCCAGCGCCTTCGCGATCATCGGGGCCAGGCTGCGGCTGTACTCCCCGTTCAAGTGGTCCGCGTCGAAGTACACGACCACGTTCCCGATCACCGAGTAGCACCGCGCGGCGTCGCAGAAGTACTCGCTCAGGTCGATCAGCGACACTCCGGGCACCTCCGTGGTGCGCGCGACCTCCACCAGCGGGTCGGCCGGGTGGGCTTCCGCGCGGGCGACGGCGCACGCCACGGGGTCGGCCGGGTTCAGCGTCACGCAGTCCGGGTTGCGGATGTCGCTGTTGAACGGCGGGTCGGCCAGGACGTACACCTTCGCGCCCGCGTCGGTCCACTTGCGCCACCTGGGTTCCAGGCCCGCGCGGTAGCGGTCGGTCTGGTTGCCGCCCGCCACGACCTCCTTGCGGGCGAAGAACGACGTCACGACCTTCGACGGGCGGTCTGCCGCGATCACGTCGGTCATCCGCCGCGTCCAGGCCGCGCAGCGGTCGACCTCCTGCTTGGCCGGGGCCTTGCCGCGGAACTCGGTGACCCTGACGTCGGCGAAGGGGCAGCCGCCCAGGAACGCGATCTTGAGGTGCCACTTGCGTTCGCGGGCCACCTCGAAGAGCGAGGCCTGCCACTGCTGGGCGTGGGAGTCGCCGACGAGCCAGACCTTCTCGGCGCCGGCCGAACCGCCGGAGAAGTCGCAGATCGACGTCGTGTGCTTGTCCTCGGCGTTGTAGTCCTGGATCTGCCTGCACTCGGGGGCGAGGCGCCAGTACTCGTTGGCCGGGCCCATCGTGGCCACCTTCGCGGGGCCGAACGGGGTGGGGCAGCCGTTGGTGCCGATCATGGCTCCCGCGCCGTGGCACGGGCTGTTCAGGCCGGCTGCCGCGTCGCGTTCCGCCTGCGCCACGTGGCGGTCGTAGGTCCACTGCAGGCCCGCCGCCAGCACGGCCACCACGGAGATGCCGGCCACCATGCCCGCGAACGTCAGGCCGCTGCTGCGGGTCAGCGGGCCCCACGACATGCCGCGGTCCTCGACGAGCTTCTTCGACAGCCAGGCGAGCACCAGCGACAGCGCGACCAGGCCCAGCTGCCACGGCGTCGTGAGCTCGCCCTTGTCCAGCAGGCCGCTGAGCGCGAACGGCGCGAGCAGCACGACCGGCCAGTGCCACAGGTAGAGCGAGTAGCTGACGTCGCCGATGAACTGGACCGGCCGGGACGCGGTCACGGGGGTGTGCCACTGCCGGCCGGGGCGCAGGCCCGAGGCGATCACCAGGCCGGTGCCGACCGCGGGGACCAGGGCGAGGTAGCCGGGGAACGGCGTGTGGTGGTCGTAGACGAACGCCGTCGCGATGATCATCGCCAGGCCGGCGAACGCCGCCAGCTCCGCCGCCACCCTGGGCAGCACCAGCCGCGAGGCCGCCAGGGCCACGCCGGCGCCGATCGCGAACTCCCACACGCGCACCGGCGTGATGAAGTACGCGGCGTTCGGCGAGACGGTCGTGTAGTAGACGCTCAGGCCCAGGGACAGCGCGCCGAGCACCAGGACGCCGGCCATCACCCAGCGGCGCCGGCCGAACTTGAACATGCCCATCAGCAGCAGCGGCCAGAACAGGTAGAACTGCTCCTCCACCGACAACGACCAGTAGTGCTGGACGAGGCTCGCGGCGTCGTTCTGCGCCGAGTAGTTCACCGACTTGCCCGCGAGCAGCCAGTTCTCCCAGTACGAGGCCGCGGCGAACGACTCCCAGGCGTTGGCCGTCCAGCGCGGGTACGGCAGCAGGAAGTACGCCAGCACGACGCTGACGGCGAGCACGAGGAACGCCGCGGGCAGCAGCCTGCGGACGCGCCGCGCGTAGAACGTGCCGAGCCGCACCCGGCCGGTGCGGACGATCTCGCGGTCGAGGTGCGAGGTGATCAGGAAACCGGAGATCACGAAGAAGACGTCGACGCCGACGTACCCGCCGGTCAGCGCGTTCGGCCAGAAGTGGTTGACCACGACGGCGAGCACGGCGATCGCCCGCAGGGCCTGGACGTCGGTGCGGAACCCGCGGGCCTTCGGCTTGTCGTCGGGGCTTCGGCTGTCGTGCCCCGGACGCGACTCGACGGTGGTGCTCATACCGCGGTGAACTCCCCAGGTCAGAACCCCGCTCGGCGACGCCCGGCAAGGAGGTGCGTCTTTCGAGGGTCACTCGATTGGGTCGGTGAGCGGGCATGCTAACTCATCGCGCCTGGTGAGAGCACATCCACGCCTGATCCTTGGGCGATCCGGGTGAACGTTGTACCGGTCCGTAACGGTGATTAACCGTCGAGCGACCTAAGCCGTGGTCCACCCGGAAGGCTTCGGCATCTCACGCGGATGCCCTGCGAAGAGTGGTGAGGCGGTTTCCGCCGATCGCCTCACCACTCACCTTCGCGCAGCAGGCCGCAACCGCTTGCGCAGGACCAGGAACACCCCCGCCGCGCCCACTACCACCAGCGCGACCACCCACACCGGCACGGGCTCGGTGGATCCGGGAAGGGCGAGCTGCGGGTCCACCGGGTTCACCCGCAAGGTTCCCGGCACGGTCAGCGTGCCGATCGCGTGGTCCTGGAACATCCCCTGCACGCCGAAGACCTCGTACACGCCCTCGGGCAACGCGAACGTCACCGCGTAGTGCGCGGGCTCGCCCAGGGGCACGCCGGTGAACACGAGGTCGGACGAACCGGAGTGGAACCGCAGCCCGGTCTTGCCGAGGTCGTCGCCGGCATAGGGGTGGGTGCCGTGCTGGAGCACCCAGTACCCGGCGGTGTGCGTGACGGACGGCTGGACCGTCGGCACGGGGTCCAGGTAGGTGACGGCCCATCCGCCCGCGGCGGCGGTGGGAGCGCTGATCAGCAGGAACGCGCACATCAGGAAGAGAATCCTCATGCAGCCGGTACACCGGGAACCGAGTCGCGGTTCCCGGTGTAGGAAGAGGACGCCGACTTCAAGCCCTGGCTGCTCAAGATCGTCGCCAACGAGACCAGGAACCTCCACCGCAGCCGCCGGCGGCGCAACCTCGTGGAGCTCAGGGTCGCGTCGATCACCGAGACCGTCGACCACGACGATCCGGCCGCGCTCGTGGACGACTCCCGCGCGAGGCTCCTGCGGGCGCTGGCGAACCTGCCCGACCGCGACCGCCAGGTCGTCACGTGCCGGTACCTGCTCGACCTGAGCGAGGCCGAGACCGCGCAGACCCTCGGCCTCGCGAAGGGAACGGTGAAGTCGCGGCTGTCCCGCGCGCTCGCCAAGCTGCGCCCGATGCTGGAGGAGGTGGCCCGTGACCGATGACCCGCTGGAGGCCGCTCTCCGCGACCTGGGCCACCGGGTCCACGTCCCGGAACCGCCGGACGTCACCGCACGGGTGCTGACGAGGATCGACGCCCCGCGCAGGCGGAACCGCTGGCTCACCGGGGTGGTCGCCGCCGTCACCGCGTTCGCGATCGCCTTCGCCGTGTCCCCGGCGGTGCGGGCCGGTGTGCGGGACCTCCTGGAGTTCGCCGGCGTCGAGTTCCGCACACAGGCGCCGACGAGCACCGCGCCCCCGTTGCCGAGCCGGGAGGTCTCGCTCGACGACGCCAGGGCGCAGCTGCCGTTCGAGATCCACCTGCCGTCGGAGCTCGGCGCACCGGACCGGGTGACCGTCCACGAAGGACGGTTCGTCTCCCTGCGCTACGGCGGGATCCGGCTCGACCAGTTCGACGGCGGTGTCTGGCACCTCGAGGAGCCCGGCGAGACCGGGCAGACCCTGATCTGGCAACGGGGTCAGGTCACGACGAGGCTGGAGGGACCGCTCACGAGGGAACGGGCGCTGCGGATCAGCGGGAGTTGAGCGCCCTCTCGACCATCGGCGTCAGCGTGCGGCTGTACTCGCTGTTGACGTGGTCGCCGTCGTAGTAGACCGCCACGTTGCCGATCACGCCGTAGCAGAGCCGGTTGTCGCAGAAGTAGTTCGTCAGGTCGATCACCGAGACCCGCGGGTTGCTCGTCGTCCTCGCGACCTCGCCCAGCGGCTCCGGCGGCTGCGCCCGCTCGCGGGGGATGGCGCACGCCTTCGGGTTCGTCCGGTTCAGCAGCACGCAGCTGGTCGACCGGACGTCCCTGTTGTACGGCGGGTCCGCGAACACGAACACGCGCGTGCCCGTCGCGGTCCACGCCGACCACCACGGCTCGATGCCCTCGCGGTACTGCTCGGTCTGGCTGCGGCCGCTGCCGTCGTCCACGAACTCCTGGCGCGAGAAGAACGACATCAGCACCATCGCGGGCTTGTCGTTGGTGATCGCGGGGAACATCTGCGCCGTCCAGTCGCGGCAGCGCAGGATGTCGCGCGGGCCCGCGGCGCTGCGGTAGCCGGTGAACTGCACGTCGGCAAACGGGCAGCCGCCCAGGACGCCGATCTTGAGCAGCCACTTCTCCTTGCGCGCCACCTCGAACACCGGCGTCTGCCACTGCTCGGCGTGCGAGTCGCCCAGCAGCCACACGGTCTTCGTCGGCTCGCCGTCGCCGCTGAAGTCGCAGACCTTCACGGTCGCCTTGTTCTCGACCTTGAAGTAGTCGGTCTCGACGCACTCCGGCGCGAGCCGCCAGTACTCGTTCGCCGGACCCATCTCGGGGACGCGGGCAGGACCGAACGGGTCGGGGCAGCCGTTGGCGGCGAGCATCGCGCCGGCGCCGTGGCAGGCGTCGCCCTTGCCGGCCTGGACGTTCTGCTCGGCGTCGGCGACCCGCTGGTAGTAGCTGGCCTGGAGCCCGCCCGCGAGGATCTCCACGGCGAGCAGCCCGGCGATCATGGCGCCGAACGTCAGCCTGGTGTCGCGGACCAGGGGAGGGAACGTGCGGGCGCGGTCCTCGACCAGCACCTTCGTCAGCCACGCCAGCGCGAACGACAGGGCCAGCAGCCACAGCAGCCACGCCGTCGTGAGCTCGCCCTGCTCCAGCGCGCTGCCGAGCGCGAACGGCGCGAGGATCACGATCGGCCAGTGCCACAGGTACAGCGAGTAGCTGATGTTGCCGACGAACTGCACGGGCCGCGACGCCGTGACGGGCGTGTGCCACTGGGCACCGGGCCGCAGGCCGGAGGCGATCACCAGCGCGGTGCCGACCGTCGGCATGAGCGCGAGGGAGCCGGGGAACGGCGAGGTGTGGTCGTAGGCGAACGCCGGGACGAGGATCATCGCGAAGCCCAGGCCGGAGGCGACCTCGGCGGCGATGCGCGGCAGCACCAGCTTCGACGCCGTCAGCGCGACGAACGCGCCCAGCGCGAACTCCCACACCCGCGCGAAGGTGTTGAAGTAGGCCTCGTTGGGGGACAGGGCCGTGTAGACGACGCTGAAGACCAGCGACAGCACGCCGAGCCCCGCGACGCCCGGCACGAGCCAGCGCCGGTTGCCGCCGAGCATGACCAGGCCGACCAGCAGCAGCGGCCAGACCAGGTAGAACTGCTCCTCGACCGACAACGACCAGTAGTGCTGGACGACGCTCGCCGCCTCGTTCTGCGCCGAGTAGTTGACCGACTTCGCCGCGAGGAGCCAGTTCTCCCAGTAGAAGGCGGAGGCGAAGGTCTCCCAGGCCGTCGACGTCCAGCGCGGGTACGGCAACAGCGCGCCCGCCACCAGGACCGTGATGGCCAGGACGAGCAGCGCCGCGGGCAGCAGCCGCCGGATGCGGCGCGCGTAGAACGTGCCGAACCGGACGCGGCCGGTGCGGGCGATCTCGCGGCCCAGGTGCGAGGTGATCAGGTAGCCGGAGATGACGAAGAAGACGTCGACGCCGACGTAGCCGCCGGTCAGGACGTTCGGCCAGAAGTGGTTGACGACGACGGCGAGCACGGCGAGCGCGCGCAGGGCCTGGACATCGGTGCGGAAACCGGGCGATGCGGGCGTCCGTCCGCCTGCGCTCAACAGCTTTCTGGCCTGCGCGACGCGTGCCTGGACGGTGGTGCTCATGCCTCGCCGGATCCCCCTGTCAGCCCAAGGGGATCGTAACTCAGCGGGACCGCCGGGGACCCCGTTCCGGTGAGGCGAGGGTCACCGCCAGCTGGGCAGCCACAGCTGCTGCTGCCACATCTCCGGGGTGATCGGGTTGCCGTTGAGGATCGGCCACAGCCACACGAAGTTCGCGACCACGATGCCGATGTACAGGGCCACGACCAGCAGTCCCGTACCGCGGCGTTCGGAACCCGCGGTCCTGCGGCCCATGATCTCGCCCAGCGCCAGCACGATCAGCAGCACCAGGAACGGCGCCATCGGCGTGACGTAGAAGAAGTACATCTGCCGGTCGAGGTTCAGGAACCACGGCAGCAGGCCCGCCGCGTAGCCGACCAGGACGGCGGCGTAGCGCCAGTCCATCCGGCCGGCGGTGCGGTAGATCGCCCAGCCGATCACCGGGAACGCGAGCCACCACATCGCGGGCGTGCCGATGAGCATGATCGCGCCGAGGCACGACGCCGCGCCGCAGCCCGTCACGGAGTTGTCGTAGTAGTAGAGCATCGGACGCAGACCCATCGGCCACGTCCACGGCTTCGACTCCCACGGGTGGCGGTTGGTCTCCGAGGTGACCAGCTCGACGTGGAACTTGTAGACGTTCTTCGCGTTGTACCAGAGCGACTGGAGGACGTCCGGGACGTACGAGACGTCCTGGACCTTGCCGCCGACGACGTGCCGGTCGATGCCGGTCTCGCTCGCCATCCACGGGAACCAGGTCGCGACGTAGACCAGCACCGGGATCGCGACCAGACCGCCCAGCGACGGCAGCACGTCCTTCACGAGGGCGCCGAGCCACGGCTCCTCGACACCGGCCGCCCGCCGCGCCAGCGCGCTCCAGACGACCGCCAGCAGCCCGAACGCGGCGATGTACCAGATGCCCGACCACTTGATGCCGCACGCGAGACCGAGCGAGACACCCGCGCCGAAGCGCCACCAGCGGAAGCCCATCCACGGGCCGAACGCCGAGTTGTTGACGAAGCCCTCGCGCACGGCGACGGCCAGTCGTTCCCGCATCTGCTCGCGGTCGACGACGAGACAGCCGAACGCGGCGACGACGAACAGCGCCAGGAAGATGTCGAGCATGCCCATCCGCGACTGGACGTGCGAGACGCCGTCCGCGATGAGCAGGACGCCGGCGAGGGCGCCCAGCAGGTCCGAGCGGGTCAGGCGGCGGGCGATCCGCACGATCAGCAGGATCGTGATCGTGCCCGCGAGCGCCGAGGCGAACCGCCAGCCGATGCCGTCGTAGCCGAACAGGTCCTGGCCGATCGCCATGAGCTGCTTCGCGAGCGGCGGGTGGACGATCAGCTCGTAGCCCGGGTTGTCCTCGTAGCCGCCGTTGCGCAGCACCTGTGCCGACTGCGGCACGTAGTGCTTCTCGTCGAAGATCGGCGTGCCCTTGTCGGTCGGGTAGCCGAGGTTCCAGAACCGGACGAAGGCACCGACGAGCGTCACGGCGATGGTGACGAGCCAGCCGCGCAGGCGGTCTCCGGACGGCGGCGGGTCGAGTGTCGCGGCACGATCCGTGCGCGGCTCCTCGACGACGACGGGCGCCTCACCTGGCTGCACGAGGACTGTCACGTCGCCGATCGTAGGGTGAAGCCCGTGAGTCCTGTATCCGGTTCAGGCCGTCTTGTTCTGGCGGCCACCCCTCTCGGCGACGTCCGCGACGCCTCACCGCGTCTGGTCGAGGCGTTGGAGACCGCCGGCGTGATCGCCGCGGAGGACACCCGCCGGTTGCACGGCCTGGCCACCGCGTTGCAGGTCAGGCCGTCGGGACGGGTCGTCAGCTTCTACGACCAGGTCGAGACCTCGCGCCTGCCGGGGCTGCTGGAGGCGATCAGGAACGGCGAGACCGTGCTGCTCGTGACGGACGCGGGGATGCCCTCGGTGTCCGATCCCGGATTCCGGCTCGTGGCCGCGTGTGTCGAGCAGGACCTCAAGGTCACCTGCCTGCCCGGCCCGTCCGCCGTGACGACCGCGCTCGCTCTCTCCGGCCTGCCGAGCGACAGGTTCGCGTTCGACGGGTTCCCGCCGCGCAAGTCCGGTGAGCGCAAGCGCTGGTTCGCACCGCTGGCCACGGAACAACGCACCGTCGTCTTCTTCGAGGCACCCCACCGGCTCGCGGCGACCCTCGCGGACGCGGTCGAGGTGCTCGGACCGGACCGCAGCGCGGCCGTGTGCCGCGAGCTGACCAAGAAGTACGAAGAGGTCGTGCGCGGGACGCTGGCCGAGCTCGCCGAGTGGGCGGTGGAAGGCGCGCGCGGCGAGATCACCGTGGTGCTCGGCCCGGCCCCCGTCGAGGAGAAGCCGGACCTCGACGTGCTCGTCGCCGAGGTCCGGCAGCGCGTCGCCGACGGGGAGCGGATGAAGTCGGCCGCCGCCGAGGTCGCCGAGGCGGCCGGGGTCAGCAAGAAGACCCTCTACGACGCGGCGGTCAGGTCAAGCTGACTCCTTGTGGAAGGTCCGCACGCCGTAGAACACGCCGACCAGCACCAACGCCGCCACGGCGACTAGGCCGGCCAGCACCGAGCCGGTGTTGAAGATCGACCGCTCGGCGTCGACGACGTGCGCCAGCGGGTTGGCCCGCGACAGCCAGTAGAGCCACCTCGGGCCGTTCGACATCGGCAGCAGCACGCCCGACAGCAGCATCACCGGCACGATCGTCGCCGACAGCACCGACGCGAAGACGTACTCCAGCTTCACCTTCAACGCGATCGCGTACGACACGGCACCGATCGCGACACCCAGCAACGCCACCAGCCCGAGCCCGAGCAGCACCTCGCCGACCGACGCGCGGAACCCGAACAGCGTCGCCGCGAGCACGATCAGCGCGCTCTGCACGACCAGCAGCACCACGTCCTTGCCGACCCTGCCGACGAGCAGCGCGACCCGGCTGACCGGCGTGACCCGCAGCCGTTCCATCACGCCCGTCCGCACCTCGGGCAGCAGCGAGAAACCCGCGTAGGCCGTGCCGAACAACGCCATCTGCACCAGCAGCCCCGGCACGAACCACTGCCAGCCGGCGTCGCCGAGCAGCGGCCCGAACAACCCGAGGTAGAGCAACGGCTGGGCGAGCCCGAACACCACGGCGACCGGGTTGCGCAGCACCGGCAGCATCACGCGGCAGAACACGAGCCAGGTGTCCCGCAGAACGTTCCTAGGCGGCATTGCTGTCCTCCCGCAACGAACGACCGGTCATGGTCAGGAACACGTCGTCGAGCGTCGGCCGGTGCACCTGCACCGAGTGCAGCTCGACGCCGATGTTGTCGAGGTCGCGCAGCAGTCCCGGCAGCGCGCGGTCGCCGTTGGGGATGCGGAAGCTGACCTGCTCACCGTCCACCGCGGCGTTCTCGAACTTCTCCGACACGAGCACCGCCTGCGGGGTGCCGAGCACGACGAGGTCGCCGGAGACGCCGTCCTTCAGCTCGTCCGGTGAGCCCTCGCCGACGATCGCGCCGTGGTCGATCACCAGCAGCCGGTCGCAGAGGAAGTCGGCCTCGTCGAGGTAGTGCGTGGTCAGGAAGACCGTGGTGCCGTCGGCCCGCAGCTGCCTGATGTGCTCCCACAGGTTGCGGCGGCTCTGCGGGTCGAGCGCGGTCGAGGGTTCGTCGAGGAACAGCAGCCGCGGGTCGTGCAGCATGCCCATCGCGATGTCGAGCCGTCGTTGCTGGCCGCCGGAGAGCGTGATGACGGCGCGCTTCTCCAGACCGGTCAGGTCGAACCGGTCGAGCAGGTCCGCGACCTTCGCGCGGGCGTCGTGCTTGGCCAGGCCGTAGAAGCGCGCCTGGAACTCCAGCTCCTCCGCGACGCGCTGCTCGGGGCTCGCGCCGTTCTTCTGCCCGACGTAGCCGATGTTGCGCCGCACGCCCGCCGGGTCGGTCAGCAGGTCGTGCCCGGCGATGACGGCCGTGCCCGCGGTCGGCCGCAGCAGCGTGGTGAGCATGCGCAGCGTCGTGGACTTGCCGGCGCCGTTCGGCCCGAGGAACCCGACGAGCTCGCCCTCGGCGACGTCGACGTCCACCCCGCGCACCGCGTCCACCGGACCGGCCTTCGTCGTGAACCGGCGCGCGAGGCCGCGTGCCTTGATCATGACTGAACCCCCTCTAGTCAAGTTTGACCAGAGGCTAGCGCGGACTAATCAAGTTTGACTAGTCGCGAAGGTCGTACTCGCCCGCCTCGAGCCGGTCGATCAGCTCCCGAGTCCAGCGGACCTGGCCTTCGAGGTGGACGAGCCACAGTCGAAAGAGCTCGCTGACGTGCGCGGGCTTGCCCATCTCCGGCATGGACGAGATGCCGTGCCTGGTCGGCGCGAGCTGCCCTTCGAGGCCCGCGAGGCGGTTCTTCAGCATCACGACCGCCTGCGCGCGGGGGACGAGGTTGAGCATCGCGACGGCCGCGGAGACCTCGTCGTTGCCGGCGGCCGCGTCGGCCAGCGAGTGCGACAGCATGTTCCCCAGCTCGCGCTCGCCGCTCGCGGTGATCTTGTAGGTGGTCCTGGCGGGACCCTCCGCCGACTCGGTGCCCACCGGTTCGATCAGGCCGTCCTTGGCCAGCGACTTCAGTGCGTGGTAGATCGAGCCGGGCTGCACGTTCGCCCAGCTGTCCGCCGACCACGACTTCAGCTCGCGGCGCACCACGTAGCCGTGCGCCTCGCCGACGATCTTCACGACGCCGAGCACCAACATCCTGGTCGCGGACAAACAGACCTCCCACTCGGTGAAAACCGCCTGGCACCGCCTCCGTAGGCTATTGGCATGAGTGCCTCCGTACTGACCGCGGTGGCCTGGCCTTATGCCAACGGCCCCAGGCACATCGGTCACGTCTCCGGTTTCGGTGTCCCGTCCGACGTCTTCTCCCGCTACATGCGAATGTCCGGACACCGGGTGCTCATGGTCAGCGGCACGGACGAGCACGGCACACCCATCCAGGTGCAGGCCGAGAACGAAGGGCTCACCGCCCGCGAGCTCGCCGACAAGTACAACCGCGTCATCGCCTCCGACCTCCAGGGCCTCGGCCTGTCCTACGACCTCTTCACCCGCACGACCACCGGCAACCACTACCAGGTCGTGCAGGACCTGTTCTCCGCGCTGTGGAAGAACGGCTACGTCATCCCCAAGGTCGAGATGGGCGCCATCAGCCCGTCGACCGGCAGGACGCTGCCCGACCGCTTCATCGAGGGCACCTGCCCGATCTGCGGCTACGACGGCGCGCGCGGCGACCAGTGCGACAACTGCGGCAACCAGCTCGACCCGATCGACCTGAAGAACCCGCGGTCGAAGATCAACGGCGAGGTCCCGGACTTCGTCGAGACCCAGCACTTCTTCCTCGACCTGCCCGCGCTCGCGGAGGCGCTGGGGGAGTGGCTCGACGAGCGGGAGGCCTCGGGCACCTGGCGGCCCAACGTGATCCGGTTCAGCCAGAACATCCTCAAGGAGATCCGCCCGCGGGCGATGACCCGCGACATCGACTGGGGCATCGCGGTGCCGTTGGACGGCTGGCGCGAGAACCCGACCAAGAAGCTCTACGTCTGGTTCGACGCGGTCATCGGCTACCTGTCGGCGTCGATCGAGTGGGCCCGGCGCACCGGCGACCCCGACGCCTGGCGGGCGTGGTGGAACGACCCCGAGGCCCTCTCGTACTACTTCATGGGCAAGGACAACATCACCTTCCACTCCCAGATCTGGCCGGCCGAGCTGCTGGCCTACGCCGGCAAGGGCAGCAAGGACGGCCAGCCGCGGGAGTACGGCGTCCTCAACCTGCCCACCGAGGTGGTCAGCTCGGAGTTCCTGACCATGGAAGGCAGGAAGTTCTCCTCCAGCCGCGGGCACGTGCTGTACGTCGGCGACTTCCTGGCCCGCTACGGCCCCGACGCCCTGCGCTACTACATCTGCGCCGCCGGCCCGGAGACGTCCGACGCCGCCTTCACGTGGGCCGACTTCGTCACCCGCAACAACTCCGAGCTCGTCGCAGGCTGGGGCAACCTGGTCAACCGCACGGCGACGATGGTCGCCAAGAACTTCGGTGAGATCCCGGCCGCCGGGGCCCTGGAGGAGGTCGACGAGCAGGTGCTCGCGACCGTGCGCGAGGGCTTCGCCACCGTGGGCGGACTCATCGAGAAGCACCGCCTGCGGGC
>NZ_DASVFL010000358.1:0-24405 GCF_036380075.1 Lentzea sp.
GGCATGGTCGTGGCCATCACGGTCATGAACTGCACGTTGGCGTCGAGCGGCAGCCGGGCCTGGTACAGCACGGCGTCGGCCACGTGCCGCACGTCGAACGTCGGCTCCGGCGCGACCTCCAGGTCCGCCTGCAGCACGCCCTGGCCCATCCGCTCGGTCATCGGCGTCGCCGCGTTGCCGATGTCGATCTGCCCGCACGCGATGTTGTGCGCGCGACCCTCCAGCGACAACGACTTGGTCAGCCCGGTCATCGCGTGCTTGGTCGCGTTGTAGGCCACCGCGTGCGGGCGCGGCACGGCCGCCGAGATGGATCCGTTGTTGATGATCCGGCCGCCGCCGTGGGTCTTCATCACGCGGAAAGCCTCACGTGCGCACAGGAACGCGCCCGTCAGGTTCACGCCCACGACCTTCTCCCACGCGCTCAGGCTGAACTCCTCGACCGGCGTGGGCCGCACGTTCGTCCCGGCGTTGTTGAACAGCACGTCCACCCGGCCCCAGCGCGCCACGACCGCGTCGAACAGCGCGACGACCGAGTCCTCTCGCGACACGTCCGCCGGTACGACGAACGCCGTCTCGGGAAAGCCCTCTCCGGTCTCGGCCAGCGCGTCCTCGCGCCGACCCGCCAGCGCGACCTGGAACCCCTCCGCCAGCAGGGTTCGCGCCACCGCGCGGCCCACTCCCGAACCCGCTCCCGTCACGACCACGACTGCCATCGGCGGTGCTCCCCTCGATCAAGCGATTGCCCGAAGTGTCCGGTGTGGAGTACTGATCTGGTGTGGAGTGCGAACAGGACCCCTGCCTGCTGTGCAAGGGGTCCGGGACGATGGCGTGGCAGCAACCGGTTCCCGGCCCGGAAGGCCTTGTGCTGCACGAGATGTCGCATCCGTGCCCCCGCGGCTGCTCGGGCTGGTGGCGGCTCCCGCAGGCCGAGAGCCGGGGAACCGTATCGGGAAACGTCGCCCAGGCCAATGAGATTCCAGCTCGACCGTCCACCCAGGCGTGATCACCGAGCGTGAACGATGGGGGTCACCCATTATTGCCGTGACCGTCCCTGCTTGGCGGCTGCCTCCACTCGGAGTAGAAGCGGACACTGTTCTTCTGTGAAGGAGTGCAGCCGTTGTCATGGTTCCGGGCTCAACGAGGACCGGACCGCCTGCCGGGCGTGCGGCGGGCTGGGCCAGGTCCCCGACCGGTAGCCGCCGAACCTATTTCTTCGTCATCAGGGTCGGGCCCAGGATGCGGCGGGCCAGCCGCCGGGTCAGCGACTTGGGCTTGCGCGCCGCCGCGGGGGTCGTGGCGGGCGCCGGCACGACAGCCGGTGGGGGTGCTGATGGAGCGGGGGTGACGGGAGCGACGCCGGGAATGGTCGCCGCCTCCGGTTGCTCGGTCGGGATCTTCGCGAACACCTGGGTCTCCGGCTCGACACTGCCGGGCTGCTCGATCGGCACGGCACGATCTTGCCATCGCTGTCATTCACGCCTCGAATGAGGGGCAGCTCGCCTGATGGAGTGTGAGCGCCGTCACGCAGCACACTGAGCCGAGGTGGCCCCAGGTGGAGTGTGATGACTGAGACGACCGAGTGCGCGGACGTGGGACCGCCCGACACTCTCCTGTGGGAGCAGATCGCGCAGGGTGACCACGCCGCGTTCACCGAGCTGTTCGAACGACATGCCGAGGCGGTCTGGAACTACGCCTACCGGCTGACGGCCTCCTGGTCGCAGGCCGAGGACCTGCTCTCCGCGACGTTCCTGACCGCGTGGCGCACGCGCGGCGGCGCCCGGCTGGTGCGCGACTCGGCGCTGCCGTGGCTCTACACCGTGACGGCCAACCTCGCCCGCACCGAATGGCGGGCCTCGCGCCGCGCGCTGCGGCTGGTGTCGAGACTGACCCCGCAGCACGAACGCGACCACGCCGACGAGGTCGCCGCCCGCACCGACGCCCAGCGGCGCCTGGCCGCCGTGGTGGCCGCCATCGCGAAGCTGCCGCCGTCCGAACGTGAGATCGCCCAGCTCTGCCTGCTGGGCGAGATGCCCGCCGCCGACGCCGCCACGCTCCTCGGCATCGCCGAGTCGAGCGTGCGCGCCCGCGTCTCCCGCACCCGCGCCCGCCTGCGCGACCTGACTCCCGAGGACACCCCGTGATCGACCGGCTGCCCGAACACCGACCGCTGCCCGACGACGTCCGCCTGCGCGCCCGGCAGCGCCTGTCCGAGGGCATGCGCCCGGCCCCGCGCGCCGGCCGGCCCGTCCTGATCGCCGCCGGCGTCAGCGTGCTCGCCGCCGGCGCCGTCTTCACGAGCCAGGCGCTGCTCGGCGGGGCCGCCGACGTCGCCGGGCCGCCGATGCAGCACAACGGCGAGTTCGTCGGCAAGGACCGCGCGGAGGTCAACCACGTCGAACGCGGCAAGGCCGACCCGGACGTGCTCGCCCGGTGCGCGGCCGTCGCCACCACGCACCCGCCGGCCGCCGACTGGGCGCCCATCGCCACCAGCCGCAAGAACGGCACGGTCCTCACCGCCTTCTACACCCCGGCCGGCCTCTTCTTCTGCGCCAACACGGCCACGACGACCACCCTGTCCGCGCCCGACGCACAGGGCTCGATCACCGGCGGCAGCCGCCAGGTGAAGATCCTGTTCACCACGCCGAGCGGGGCGATGGCCGGCTTCGTCTCGCCGGACGTGAAGATCCTGGGCCTGTCCCGGATCGGCGACCGGGGCACCGACAGCGCCCTGCCCGCCGTCGTCGACGGCCTGTTCCTCGCCCCGAGCGGCTTCACCGGCGCCCAGAACGGCACCAAGGCGCTGGTCGACGGCGCGGAGCTCGCCGTGCGCGGCGTCCCGAAGCCCACCCCGTCCGTCGTGGACCGCCCGCTGGCCGCCGCCGGCCGCGGCACCCCGGACGAGCAGAAGCTCGGCGAGTGCCTGCGCGACCGCCCGGTCCCCGACGCGGACCAGTTCGTCTCCGCGCTCACCGTCCGGCTCAGCGCCACCACCACGATGCGCACCGGCCGGTTCGAGAACCTGCTGTTCCTGTGCGTGGAGGTCGCCGGTGAGCCCCTGCGCGGCACTGTGCACGACCTCGACGACCTGGACGAGGTGCGCGGCGCGACGATCGCGGCGATGCCCGCGTTCTACGACTTCCGGCAGGAGAAGTCGCCGGAGGGCGTCGAGTACGAGGCCGGCACCACCTTCGCCGCGGCCGGTCTGCTCACCGACCCCCGCGTCGCGTCGGTCACCTACACGCGGCCCGGTGCGGCCGACGTGCCCGCCTCGATCGCCGACGGCACGTTCGTCCTGGCCGCGCCGCTGATCGACCGGCACCCCGCCGCGCGGGTGGTCGTGCGGGACGTGGCGGGCAAGGTGCTGGAGACGATCAAGCCGAAGGACGTGCCGTAGACAGATCGCTTAGCATGGCGAAGTGACTGTGGAGGCGTCGGCTCCGGCCGGGTACAAGTGGATCGCGCTGTCCAACACGACGCTGGGCATGCTCATCGCGACCATCAACTCCTCGATCGTGCTGATCGCGCTGCCCGACATCTTCAAGGGCATCGGGATCAACCCGCTCGACCCGGCCAACACCGGCTACCTGCTGTGGATGATTATGGGTTTCCTGGTCGTCACCGCGGTGCTGGTGGTGAGCTTCGGCCGGCTGGGGGACATGTACGGCCGCGCCCGCATGTACAACCTCGGCTTCGCGATCTTCACGGTCTCGTCCGTGCTGCTCGCGGTCACCTGGTTCGACGGCGACGCGGCCGCGCTGTGGCTGATCGGCTGGCGCGTCGTGCAGGGCGTCGGCGGGGCGTTCCTCATGGCGAACTCCTCGGCGATCCTGGCCGACGCCTTCCCGGTCACCCAGCGCGGCATGGCACTGGGTATCAACGGCGTCGCGGCGATCGCGGGCTCGTTCCTGGGCCTGGTCATCGGCGGCGTGCTCGCCCCGGTCAACTGGAACCTGATCTTCATCGTGTCCGTGCCGTTCGGCCTGTTCGGCACGGTGTGGGCCTACCTGAAGCTGCACGACACCGGCGAGCGCCGCCACGCCGGGATGGACTGGTGGGGCAACATCACCTTCGCCGTCGGCCTGGTCGTGCTGCTGGTCGGCATCACCTACGGCATCCAGCCGCACGGCACTTCCCAGACCGGCTGGACCAGCCCGTTCGTGCTGACCTGCCTGATCGGCGGCCTGGCGGTGCTCGTGGCGTTCGTCGTCATCGAGACCCGCGTGCCCAACCCGCTGTTCGACCTGCACCTGTTCCGGCTGCGGTCGTTCACCTGGGGCAACATCGCCAACTTCGCCTCGGCGCTGGGCCGCGGCGGGCTCCAGTTCATCCTGATCATCTGGCTGCAGGGCATCTGGCTGCCGCTGCACGGCTACTCCTTCGAGCAGACGCCGCTGTGGGCGGGCATCTACATGCTGCCCATGACCGTCGGGTTCCTGCTCGCCGCGCCCACCGCCGGCATCCTGTCCGACCGGCTGGGCAGCCGGATGCTCGCGTTCGCCGGCAACCTGATCGCCGCGGTGACGTTCGGGCTGCTGATCGCGCTGCCCGTCGACTTCCCGTACTGGGCGTTCGCGCTGGTCCTCGTGTTCACCGGCATCGGGATGGGCATGTTCTCCTCGCCCAACCGCGCCGAGGTGATGAACTCGCTGCCCGCGAACGCCCGTGGCTCCGGCAGCGGCATGATGACCACCTTCCAGAACACCGCGATGGTGCTGTCCATCGGGTTCTTCTTCAGCCTGATCATCGTCGGGTTCTCCCAGTCGCTGCCCGGCGCGCTGCGCACCGGACTCGTCGACCACGGCGTGCCGCCCGCCTCCGCCGCCCAGGTCGCCTCCCTGCCCGCGGTGGCCGTGCTGTTCGCGGCGTTCCTCGGCTACAACCCGATCCAGCAGCTGCTCGGCGACCAGCTCGCGACCCTGCCGCCCGACCAGGCCGCGTTCCTCACCGGCCGCGGGTTCTTCCCGAGCCTGATCTCGCAGCCGTTCTCGCAGGGGCTCGCCATCGCGTTCGGCTTCGCGATCGTGCTGTGCCTCGTGGCGGCGTTCGCGTCGCTGCAGTGCGGTAAAGCGGTGGACAGCCGCGCCACGATGCCCTCGTGGACACCGAACGCCTGACGCTGCGCCCGCTCACCGAGTCCGACGTGGACTCGCTGCGCGCGCTGCACGCCGACCCGGAGGTCATGCGCTACCTCGACCCGGCGCCGGTCGAGAACTACCTCGGCGACGGCTTCCACGCGGCCGTCGAGACTGCGACCGGCCGGTTCGTCGGCTGGTTCGAGCTCACGGGCACCGGCGTCGCCGAGCTCGGCTACCGGCTGCACCGCGAGTTCTGGGGCCGCGGCTACGCCACCGAGGGCGGCCGGGCGCTGATCGACCGCGCTTTCACCACCGGTGACGTGCAGCGCGTCGTCGCGACCACGATGTTCGTCAACGCCGGCTCGCGCCGTGTGATGGAGAAGTGCGGGCTCCGGCACGTCCGCACCTTCCACGTCGACTTCCCCGACCCGTTGCCCGGCACGGAATACGGAGAGGTCGAGTACGCGCTGACGAAAGAGGAATGGCGACGAGCACAGGGGGAACGCCATGTGGCAGACGGAAAGAGTTGACCTGGACGCGTACTTCGCGCGCATCGGCGCATCGGCGTCGAGTTCGTTGGCGGAGTTGCACGAAGCGCACGTGCGCGCAATTCCGTTCGAAAACATCGACGTGATGCTCGGCCTTGTTCCGTCACTCGACCTCGGCGACATCCAGGACAAGATGCTCCGGCGCCGCCGCGGCGGCTATTGCTACGAACACCAGCTGCTGTTCACAGCCGTGCTCGAACGCTTGGGATACGCAGTGGCGCGGCGCATGAGCCGGGTGATGACCGGGCCGCGCACGCACATGATGTCGATCGTCGACGACCACCTCGTCGACGTCGGCTTCGGCGCGGGGATGCTGCACCCGATGCCGCTGGCCGACGGCGCCGTCGTGGACCAGGCGGGCTGGTCGCACCGGCTGCGGCGCGAGGGCGGCCGGTGGGTGCTGGAGAAGGAGTCCGCCGACGGCTGGCAGCTCCAGCACGCGTTCGAGCCCGACGTGGACCAGCAGCCCGTCGACTACCTGGCGGCCAACCACTACGTCGCCACGCACGAGCGGTCGCCGTTCAGCCGGCAGCTCGTCGTCATGCGGCTCGAACCGGGAGTGAGTCGCCGTCTGGTCGGGTCGCGGTTCACCGTCGAACACGCCGGATCGGAACCTGAGAATTCTCAGGTGAAAAACCTGGCGAAAACGTTGGAATCACTGGACATCACGCTCACCGCGAGGGATTTGGGTCACATCGGATCCCTTCCGGGAACATCGCCGGGCGCCCGAACGTAATACCAGGTGTAAGGGGATCGCATTTCGGAGGTGTTGGACATGACCACCGCGACTCCGTTCGCCACGGGAGCCAATTCCACTGGCGTCAACGCACTGCCCACCCCGCCCTCGGGCTGGCCGATCGGTTCGTACGCGACCTACGAGGAAGCGCAGCGAGCGGTCGACCACCTGGCGGACAACGACTACCCGGTCGCCGACGTGACCATCGTCGGCGTCGAGCCGATGATCGTCGAACGCGTCACGGGCCGCCTGACCTGGGGCCGCGTCCTCGGCGCGGGTGCCGCGTCGGGTGCCTGGTTCGGTCTGTTCGTCGGTCTGCTGCTGGGCCTGTTCTCGACCGGCGGCGCTCTCGCCCCGATCGTCACGGGCCTGGTCGTCGGTACGGTGTTCGGCCTGGCCAGCGCCGCCGCCCGCTACGGCGCCACCCGCGGCCGCCGCGACTTCGCCTCGACCACGCAGCTCGTGGCCGGCCGCTACGACGTGCTCAGCCACCCTCGCAGCGCCGAGCGCGGCAAGGAGATGCTGACCGCGCTGGCCTGGCGCTCCTGACCACTCCGGTAGCGGCCTGACACCTCGCTCCCACCACCAGGAAACGCCGTCCCGATCACGGGGCGGCGTTTCCGCTTTGCTGGCGCCCATGTCGGAGGTTCGTGCGCGGCACCGGACGACGGGCGTGGTCGCGCTGGGCAGGCGGCGCGTCCTGCCGGTGCTGGCGGCGGTCGTCGTCGCCGGGTTCGCGGTCGCGGGAGTCATCGCCGGACTGGAGGTGCCGCCCGGTGACGAGGGCGTGCTGCCCGTCCGCTCTCGGACGCCGAGCGCGTGTGCCGCCGGACCGGGGTGGTGGCCGCGCACGAGGTGTGCGCCGAACTGAAGGACGTGTCGGCCACGAGCGTTCACGTGACCTGGTACGTCAACCAAGCGGCTCATCCACGATGGCGATCGCCCGTACCGGCATGGTGCCCATGCCCACCACCGGCATCGGCAACGCCGTGAACCGGGCGCCGCGTGCCGGCACCTGCTCCAGGTTCGTCAGGTGCTCGACGATGGGGATGCCCGCGCGCAACAGTCCCTGGTGCGCCGGCCGGGTCAGATCGGTGGCGTCGTCGATGTTGAGAGAGTCGATGCCGACCACGGCGGGCCCGACGGCCACCAACGCGTCGACGACCTCCGACGTGAGGAACGGATGCCCGTCCTGGTAGGCGTCCGTATCCCAGTGGCGGGACCAGCCGGTGTGGAACAGCACCGCGAACCCGGCCATCTCCGGGAGGATCGGGTCACCGGGCCGCACCACGACGGCAGGCACGTCCGCCACTCGTTCCAGCGGAAGCCCTGCCGTGTCGTAGCCGTCCTGGTGGTAGTGCGACGGCGTGTCGAGATAGGTGCCGGTGTTCGCGATCAGCTCGATCTGCCCGATCTCGAACGACACGCCGGGCGCCATGCGGGCGGCGGTTTCCTCGCGGCTCACGTAAGTCGTGATGCTCGGTGCTTTCATGCCACGCATCGTGGTCATCCCGTGGCGAATGGGATGGCTGAGGTCAATGATGTGGCGCATGTGGACAGTATGAAGTGTTCTCCGGCGGCGGCGCTCAGCCGGCCGACGGGATGAGGGCGGCCAGTTCGCCGCCCTCATCCGGTTGGGGCTCCTCTCACGTCGACCGGCGGAAGGTGTTCCTCAGCCCGGCCGGAGGAGATCGCTGCCGCGACCTCGCGAACCCGGTGCGCCACACCCCTCGCAGCACCGCGGGCTCCGGAAACCCGTCGGCGCACGGGCGAGGGCGGGGGCGCGGTGCCGGAACCCGGTCGAAGTTGGCGTCGATGATCGCCTCGAACTCCGCGCTCACCCACGCCGGGTCAGCGCACACCAGGTCCGCGAAAGCCCTCTCCGCAGTACTCCGCACCTCGAGTCACTCCCTCGTGGAAGCAGCTGTTGGATACAGATTTTTTGTACCTCCGGCTGTAGGTTTGGTCAAGTACCCACTTGAGGAGTTTCGTGTGCCGCTGAGCGACCTCGACGACGAGGACTACCCCGCCTACACCACCGGCCGCGCGGCCGAGCTGCTTGGCGTGCGGCAGGCGTTCCTGCGCAGTCTCGACAGCGCCGACGTGCTCGTCCCGCACCGCTCCGACGGCGGTCACCGTCGCTACTCCCGGCGGCAGCTCGGCGTGGCGCAGCGCTACCGGGAGCTGTTCGACGACGGCCACCTGCTGGCCTCGGCCGCGCTGATCGTGCGGCTGCAGGACGACCTGGCGACGGCGAACGCGCAGGTGGAAGCGTTGCGAGCACGACTCGACGACTGACCCGGACTATTTCCGTAGGTTGTACTGTATTGTTTCCGTATGGTCTACGGAAATGGGGTGGACGGATGGCCGTCGAACGCAGCGGCGGGGGAGACCCGGCCCGCACGCTCGCACTGCTGTGGTGCAGGCCGCCGGAGCCGAAGCCGGTCGGCAGGAAGCCGAAGGTGAGCGTCGACCAGATCGTCACCGCGGCGATCGGGGTGGCCGACCGCGAGGGGCTCGGCGCGATGTCGATGGCCCGCGTCGCCCAGGAGCTCGGCGTCGGGACGATGTCGCTCTACACGCACGTGCCCGGCAAGGCCGAACTGCTCGACCTGATGGCCGACACGGTCCTGCAGGAACGCGACCTCACGCCCGAGGGCACGTGGCGTGAGCGCGTCACGCACTATGCCGACCGCACACGCGCGGTCTACCAGGCGCATCCGTGGATGCGGGACGTGTCGATGGTGCGGCCGCCGCTCGGGCCCGGGCTGATGGACGGCCAGGAGTTCGTGCTGGCCGCGCTCGCCGACGCCGGGCTGGAGCCGAAGCGGGTCACCGTCGCCCACGTCGCGGTCGAGGGGTTCGTGCACGGCGCGGCCGCGGCCGAGGTGGACGACCAGCAGCTCGCCGAGTCCACCGGTGAGTCCGGCGACTCCTGGTGGGACGCGCGGCAGGTGTTCTGGGACGACTACTTCGACGTCGAGCGCTATCCGACGATGACGACGTTGTGGAACGCCGGCGCCTACGACACCGGGGGGACTCTCGCGGACACCGTCCGCACGTCGTTCGACTACGGGCTCGAGAAGCTGCTGGACGGCATCGAGGGGAGCCTGCGATGACCGTCCTGGTGACCGGTGCGACCGGCCACGTCGGCCGGCTGGTCGTCGCCGGGCTGACGGGCCCCGTGCGCGCGATGACCCGCGACCCCGCCCAGGCGCGCTTCGCGAGCCACGTCGACGTGGTGCGCGGCGACCTCGACGACCCGGACGGCATCCCGTTCGACGGCGTCGACAAGCTCTACCTGTTCGCCCACCCGCCGACCGTGCGCGAGGTCGTCGACAGCGCGGTGCGGGCGGGTGTGCGGCGGATCGTGACGTTGTCCAGCGGTGCGGTGACCCACGGCTACGACACCTCCCACCACCTGCCGGTCGAGCAGGCCGTCGAGGCGTCCGGCGTGGAGTGGACGCACCTGCGACCCGGCGAGTTCGCGACCAACAAGATCGACCTGTGGGGGCCGTCGATCCGCGAGAACGGCACGATCGTGCACCCCTGGCCGGACGGGTTCGGGCAGCCGGTCCACGAGGCCGACATCGCCGACGTCGCGGTCCGGGCGCTGATGGAGGACGGGCACGCCGGCCGGGCCTACGACCTCACCGGACCGCCGAAGCTCACCCAGCGCGACATGGCGCGGGCGCTCGGAGCCGCGCTCGGCCGCGAGCTGACGTTCCAGGACGTCACCGCGGACCAGGCGCTCGCCTACTACGTGAGCGTCGGCTGGCCGGAGGAGATCGCCCGCTACGTCCTCGGGCTCGGCGGCTACGAAGGCGGCGAACCGGACGACTTCGGCGACTACGAGTTCGTCGTCTCGCCCGACCACGAGCGGGTGACCGGCAGGCCGTACCGGACGTTCGCGCAGTGGGCACGCGACCACGTCGAGGACTTCCGCGGCTGATCCCGTGTCCGCTCGACGCCGGCGTGCGTCGTGGAAATACGTCAGGTGGCTGTGGTCTGATTCCCCCATGGGGGCTACCACCTCGGTGCACCGCACCGTCGACGCGGTCTGGCGGATGGAGTCGGCGAAGGTCATCGCCGCGCTGGCCCGGTACACGCGCGACGTCGGCCTCGCCGAGGAGATGGCCCAGGACGCCCTGGTCGCGGCCCTGGAGCAGTGGCCGTCCGAGGGCGTCCCGCGCAACCCCGGCGCGTGGCTGATGACGACGGCCAAGCGCCGGTCGATCGACCAGATCCGGCGGCGCGAGAACTTCCACCGCAAGGTCGAGGAGATCGGCCGCGACGTCCAGGAGGCCACCCCGGACGCGAGCGAGGGCGTCGAGGACGAGATCGGCGACGACCTGCTGAGCCTGATCTTCACGGCCTGCCACCCCGTCCTGGGCACCGAGGCGCGCGTCGCGCTGACGCTGAAGATGCTGGGCGGCCTCAAGACCGAGGAGATCGCCCGCGCGTTCCTGGTCAGCGACTCGACCGTCGCCCAGCGCATCGTGCGCGCCAAGAAGGCGCTGGCCGACGCGGGCGTCCCGTTCGAGGTCCCCGAGGGACCCGACCTCGCGCCCCGGCTCGCGTCCGTGCTCGAGGTCATCTACCTGATCTTCAACGAGGGCTACTCCGCCACCCGGGGCGACGACTGGATGCGCCCCGAGCTGTGCGCGGAGGCACTGCGCCTGGGCCGCGTGCTGGCCGAGCTCGCTCCGAAGGAGGCCGAGGTCCACGGCCTGGTCGCGCTGATGGAGATCCAGGCCTCCCGCGCCAAGGCCCGCACCGGACCCGGCGGCGCGCCCGTGCTGCTGCTGGAGCAGGACCGCGGCAAGTGGGACTGGCTGCTCATCGGCCGCGGCCTCAAGGCGCTGGAACGCGCCGAGGCCCTCAACCAGCCACCCGGCCCCTACTACGTCCAGGCCGCCCTCGCCGCGTGCCACGGCCGCGCGCGCCGGGCCGAGGACACCGACTGGCAGCAGATCGCCGCGCTCTACCAGGTGCTCGCGCAGATCTCGCCGTCCCCGATCGTCGAGCTCAACCGCGCCGTGGCGCTGTCGATGGCGTTCGGCCCGGCCGCGGGGCTGGCGCTGGTGGACGAGATCGCCGGCGACAAGGCGTTGCAGGGCTACCACCTGCTGCCGAGCGTGCGCGGCGACTTCCTGGCGAAGCTGGGACGCACGAAGGAGGCGAAGGCGGAGTTCGAGAAAGCCGCCTCGCTCACGCGCAACGAAGCCGAGAAGGCGTTGTTGACGGAACGCGCCGCCGCCTGCGACTGACGAATTCAGGCAGGTACGTTCTTGCGCCGCGCGGGCAGGGCCATCTCGGGTGAAAGCGACACCGGGCACTCGTGGGTATCGGCGTTCTCGACCAGGCCGATGAGAACGTCGAGCCTCGTCGCGGCGTCGCGCAGGGCGGCCATCTTCTCCGCGAGCTGCCGGCGCTCGTCCGTCAACGACGTCAGCAGCTCGTCGTTCGACTGCCCGGCCGCGACGGCGGCGAACACGGACGCGATCAGGTCGCTGCCCAGGCCCGCGGCGTAGAGCTCCCGGATGACGGTGACGCGGTCCGGGGCCTCGGCGTCGTAAACGCGCTGGCCACTGGCCGTGCGCGTGGACTGCAGCAGGCCCATCTCCTCGTAGTAGCGCAGTGCCCGTGGCGTGACCCCGGCCCTGTCCGCCAGCTCGCCGATCCGCATCTCGAACTCCCCCCTGGTGAGCGGGGTCACATTCACCGACCCCTCACGCCGACGTCAAGTCGTAGGTTACGCGGTGTCCGTGAAAGCGTTCCTGATGAGGTAATTCCTGTGGGTACCACGATCTTCTTCGACGAATACGGCGACTCCTCGGTGCTGAAAGTCCGCGACGAGGAAACCCCCTCCCCGAATTCGGGTGAAGTGCGCGTCTCCTACCGCGCGATCGCCGTCAACCCGGCGGACTGGAAAATCGTCGCCGGCTACGCCCGTGATTTCCTGCCGCTGCAGTTCCCCGCCGTTCCCGGCAACGAGAGCGCCGGCGTGGTCACCGCGGTCGCGGACGACGTGAGCGGGTTCGCCGTCGGCGACGAGGTCATCCGCGTCGGGCTCGGCGGCAGCTACCGCGCCGAGGCGACCGTGCCCGCGTCCGAGCTGTTCCCGAAGCCCGCGGACGTCGACTTCGAGCAGGCGGCGGCACTGCCGGTGGCGGCCGGGTCGGCGTTCGCGGGCCTGGAACGGATCGCGGTCGAGCCCGGCGAGACGCTGCTCGTGCACGGCGGCGCCGGCGGTGTCGGCATCGCGGTCACCCAGATCGCGGTCCACCGGGGCGCGAAGGTGATCAGCACCGCGTCCGCGCGCAACCACGAGTTCGTCCGCGGCCTCGGCGCGACGCCGGTCGAGTACGGACCGGGCCTGGTCGGCGCGGTCACGGCGCTGGGCGGCGTGGATGCCGTCTTCGACGCGCACGGAGGCGCCGACTGCGTCGCCGCGACCCAAGCGCTGCTGCCCGACCTGACGCGGGCCACCACGGCCGCGGCGGACGAACACTCCGCGGCGGCCGGCATTGCGCACGTGGGCGCGGCGATGGACCAGATCGGCAGGATCGTGGCCGCGCTCGCCGAGCTCGCCGGTCAGGGCGTGCTCCGCTTCCCGGTGCAGGAGCGCATCCCGCTCGCTGAGGCCGCCCGCGCGTTCGACCTCAGCCGCGCCGGGCACGTGCGGGGCAAGCTGGTCCTCGTGCCGTGACAGCCGGTCAGGTCAGCGCGCGGGCGTAGGCGGTGGGGGAGACGCCGACGGTCTGGGTGAAGTCGCGCACAAGGTGGGCCTGGTCGCTGTACCCGAGGTCGGCGGCCAGCCGCGACCACTCCACCTCCGACTCGGCTCGCTCCAGCGCCTCGTGGATGCGGTAGCGCAGGATCACCCACTTCGGGCTCACCCCGACGTAGTCCGCGAACAGCCGCTGCATCGTCCGCACGGCCACGCCGCACGACCGCGCGAAGTCGGAGACCCGCCGGATCTCGCGGTCGTCGCGGATGCGCTGGACCAGGTCCATCGCCAGGGTCGCCTGCGGGTCGGCGACCGGTCCCAGGCCCAGCAGGAACTCGTCGAGCGCGGCCACCCGGTCGTCCTCGTCCTCCACGTCCAGCACCCGCGACGACGGCACGTCGAGCCGCACGTGCCGGCCGGTCCACTCCGACACCGGCTCGGCGCGGAACGGCCGGAACCCGCCGGGGCGGAACTGCACGCCCGCCACCCGGATCCGCCCGGTCAGCACCCGGCTGAACAACCCGAGCCCGACGCCCGCGATCTCGGGCTGCGCGTACCCGCGTTCGAACACGACGTTCACGGACGGATGCGGCACCACGTAGGAGGTGTACGGCTCGTCGAGCTGACCGTCGATCAGCCAGTAGTGCTCCAGGTACGGCCGCAGCTCCGCGCACGGCAGGCGGCGCCGGAACCGCACGCGGCTGAACAGCTCGCGCGCGTCCACGATCCCCCGAGTGTCCCGGCGCGGCCCCTGCACACCGCGGATCCTATTTCCCGAGCCCGGCCACGTGCGTGCGCAGGACCGCCTCGGCCTGCTCCGCGCTCAGGTGGCCGATCAGCACGTGCGTGGTGAGGCCGTCCGCGAGGGCGAGCAGCGCGCGGGCCTCGCCCGGCGGATCGGCCAGGCCGCTCTCGGTCGCCAGGCGCACCAGCAGCTCGTGCAGGGCCGCGTAGCTTTCCCGCAGCGGACCGGCGAGCGGCTCCTTCACCGCAGCTTGCGCGACGAACGCGAGCCAGATCCGCGCCTGCGCCCGGTGCTCGTCGCGCAGCAGCGCGACCTCCTCGGCTACCTGCCCCAGCGAGGCGTCGGCGGTCAGGCGGGCGCGCACGCGTTCGCCGACGTGGTGGACGGCGAACAGCAGCATTTCCTCCTTCGTGCGGAAGCAGCGCTGCACGGCGCCGAGGGAGACCTGCGCGCGAGCGGCGACGTCACGCATGCTCACGCCCTCCGGCCCGTGCTCGTCGGCGAGGAGGCAGACGGCCTCGGCGATCTGGCGACGCCGGCTGTCGTAATCCACCTGCTTGGGCATGCGCCCTCCCTTTTCCGATACGATCGTATCGATCTTAGCGGACGGAGAGCGCGATGAGCAGGCAGGACGCCCTGTGGGCGAGGACGGCCACCGCCCAGGCCGAGGCGGTCAGGACGGGTGAGGTCTCCGCCGCCGACCTGGTCGGCAGCCACCTCGACCGCATCGCCGAGGTCAACCCGCGGGTCAACGCCGTCACGCAGCTCCTGGCCGGCCGGGCCCTCGCGGCCGCGCAGGAGACCGACCGCCGGCGCGCCGCGGGCGAGGAGCTCGGGCCGCTGGCCGGCGTGCCGTTCACGGTCAAGGAGTCCACGCCGGTCGAAGGCGTGCCGACCACGCTCGGCACGCCCCGCTTCCGCGACCTGGTGGCGGCGGCCGACGCGCCGCCGGTGGCGCGGTTGCGCGCGGCCGGGGCGATCCCGATCGGCCACAGCAACGTGCCGACGCTGATCCTGGCCGGGATGCACACCCGCAGCGAGCTGTTCGGCCACACCGTCAACCCGTGGGACCCCACCCGCACGCCCGGCGGATCCAGCGGCGGTGACGGGGCGGCCGTCGCCACCGGCATGGCCGCGCTCGGTCTCGGCAACGACTCCGGCGGGTCGGTGCGGATCCCCGCCTCGTTCTGCGGCGTCGCCGGGCTGAAGCCGACCACCGGCCGGTTCCCCGCGGACCACCGCGTCCTCGGACCGGACGACCCGGGACCAGCCTCGCAGCTGCTCGTCGTCGACGGCCCGCTGGCCCGCGGCGTCGCCGACCTGCGCCTGGCCTACGAGGTACTTGCCGGCACCGACCCGCGCGACCCCCGTGCCGTGCCGGTCCCGCTCTACGGCGAACCGGTGCCGCTCACGGTCGCGGTCGTCGCCGATCCCGGAGGTCACGGCGTCCACCCGTCGGTCCACGCGGCCATCACGGCGGCGGCCGACGCTCTGCGCGACGCCGGGTACGACGTCCGCGAGGTGGCGGACGTCCCGCGGCTGGACGAGGCGCTGGAGGCCTACCACCGACTCACCGTCACCGAGTTCGCGCCGACCTGGCCGGTGGTGCGCACGCTGCTCGGCGAGGGCGGCGACCGCTACGTCCAGATGGCCATGGACCAGACCCCGCCCGTGGACGCCGCCGGGCTCACGAAGCTGATGGGCACGTGGCTCGGCATCCGGCGCTCCTGGGCGGAGTTCCTCGACGAGCACCCGCTGCTGCTCGGGCCGGTGTTCACCGAACCGCCCGTCGAGCCGGGCCTGGAGTCCCGCGACGAGGCGGGACGCGACCGCGTCGCACGGGCCATGCGCCTGTGCTCGGTGACCAGCTTCGTCGGCGTTCCCGCGGTCGCCGTGCCGACCGGTGTCGTCGACGGGGTGCCGTCGGGTGTGCAGATCGTCGGGCGCGCGTTCCGCGAGGACCTCTGCCTGGCCGCCGCCCAGGCCGTGGAGGACCGCCTCGGCGTGCTCGCGCCGGTCGACCCGCGCCGGGTTGGCGCGTTTCTTCAAGAGGACCGGCCCGTCGCGAAATAACCTCCGGGACATGAAGCTCAGCGTTCTGCTCGACCGCGCCCGCGACCACGCGTTGCCCGTCCTCGCGACCATCGGCGACGACGACCTGACCAAGCCCACCCCGTGCGCCGACTACGACGTCCGCGCCCTGCTCGACCACCTGCTGCACGTCGTCGTCGAGTTCCAGAAGCTCGCCGTCAAGCAGGACGCCGACTTCAGCCACACCCCGTCCTACCCGGACTGGCGCGACCGGTTCCCGGCCGAGACGGCCGCGCTCGTCGACGCGTGGGGACAGCCGGGCGCGGACGAGGGCATCGCGGGCAACATGAACATGCCCGCGCAGGTCGTCGGCGGCCTGGCGCTGCTCGACCTCACCATCCACATCTCCGACCTCGCGAAGGCGACCGGCCAGAGCTTCGAGCCCGACCCCGAGGTGTTCGCCGAGGTCGAGGCCCTGGTGAAGCAGATGGGCCCGATGGCGATCGAGATGAACGTGTTCAAGGAACCGGTCGAGGCACCGGCCGACGCGTCGCCGTTCGAGCAGCTGCTGGCCACCACCGGCCGTGACCCGCGCTGGAGTGCTTGACTGGTCGCATGCAGACGATCGGAATGCTCGGCGGGATGAGCTGGGAGAGCAGTGCGGAGTACTACCGGCTGGCGAACGTGCTGGTGCGCGAACGGGTAGGCGGCCTGCACTCGGCCAAGGTCGTGCTGCACTCCGTCGACTTCGCCGAGATCGAACGCATGCAGGTCGAGGGCCGCTGGGACGAGGCCGGCAAGGTGCTCGCCGAGGCCGCCGCGGGCGTGCAGGCCGCCGGCGCGGACTTCCTGCTGATCTGCACCAACACCATGCACAAGGTCTACGACCAGGTGCAGGCGGCGGTCGACATTCCGGTGGTCCACCTCGGTGACACCACCGCGGCCGCGATCAAGGCCGCGGGGCTGACCACGGTCGGGTTGCTCGGCACGGGCTTCACGATGGACCAGCCGTTCTACCGCGAACGGCTGGAGTCGCACGGGCTGACGGTGCTCGTGCCCTCGCAGCAGGACCGCGCGACCGTGCACCGGATCATCTACGACGAGCTGTGCCTCGGCATCGTCCGCGACGAGTCCCGGCGCGCCTACCAAGACGTGATCGCGCGGTTCGAGGGCGCGCAGGGCGTCATCCTCGGCTGCACCGAGATCGAGCTGCTCATCGGGCAGTCCGACGTGCCGCTCCCGGTGTTCCCGACGACCCGGCTGCACGTCGAGGCGGCGGTGGAGAGGGCGATCCAGACAACTCTGTGAAAGGACGGCGTGATCCACGCCGCAACGCGACCACTCTGAGAAGTGTCTTAGTCACCGAGGGCTATTCCTCGCCAAGGTGAACTAAGGGGAGTTCGCGTTGAAACGATCGCACATCGCCGCGGGACTGACGGCTGTCGTGGTTGCGGCCACGGCAGCCGTTCCTGTTTCGGCGGCACCGCACCACCAAGAGGTCCGGGCCGACGGACTGACGACGAAGGTCACGCTCATCACGGGCGACGAGGTGAACGTCGTCGACGGCCGCGTCCACGCCAGAGGGGCCGCGGGCAGGGAGAAGGTCGGGTTCCGGTCGTTCAAGGACACGCGCGGAGACCTGCACGTCGTCCCGCTCGACGCCCAGGCCCGGATCAACTCAGGTGAGCTCGACGAGCGCCTGTTCGACGTCTCGCTGCTGGCCAGGTCCGGCTACGACGACGCCTCCCGCAAGACCATCCCGCTGATCGTGCAGGGGCAGGGGATCAGCGCGCAGAACGCCGTGTCGTTGCCGAGCATCGGCGCGCACGCGGTCGAGGTCGACAAGTCCGGTGGGTTCTGGGCCGGTGCTCGGGCGGCGGGCACCGGCAGGATCTGGCTCGACGGCAAGGTGACGGCGTCGCTGGACCGCAGCGCCGCGCAGGTCGGCGCCCCGCAGGCGTGGGCGAAGGGCTTCACCGGCAAGGACGTCACGGTCGCGATCCTCGACACCGGCGTCGACGAGTCCCACCCGGACCTCGCGGGCGCGGTCGTGGAGTCGAAGAACTTCAGCGACAGCGCCACCACCGACGACTTCTACGGCCACGGCACGCACGTCGCGTCGATCGTCACCGGGGACGGCAAGTACAAGGGCATCGCGCCCGACGCGAAGCTCGTCAACGGCAAGGTGCTCGGCGACTACGGCGGCGGCTCGGAGAGCGGCATCATCGCCGGCATGGAGTGGGCCGCCACCAAGGCCAGGGTCGTCAACATGAGCCTCGGCAGCTCGTGGCCCGACGAGGGCACCGACCCGATGTCGCTGGCGCTCAACCGCATCACCGAGCAGACCGGCGCGCTGTTCGTGGTCGCCGCGGGCAACTCCGGTGGCCCGATCGGGTCCCCCGGCGCCGCCGACGCCGCCCTCACCGTCGGCGCCGTGAACCGCGACGACACGCTCGCCGAGTTCTCCTCCCGCGGCCCGCGCTGGACGAACAACTCGATCAAGCCCGACATCACCGCGCCGGGCGTCGACATCGTGGCCGCGAAGGCGAAGAACGGCCGGATCGGCACCCCTGCCGACGAGGGCCACGTCGCGCTGTCCGGCACGTCGATGGCCACCCCGCACGTGGCGGGCGCGGCGGCGGTCGTGGCCGCGCAGCACCCCACGTGGAAAGCGGAGGACCTCAAGGCCGCGCTGATGAACAGCGCGAAGCCGAACCCGTTGCTGACCGTCTACGAGCAGGGCGCCGGACGGCTCGACGTCGACCGAGCCGCGTCCTCCGGTGTCACGACGGACCACGGCAGCCTCTCGCTGGGCACCGCCCGCTGGCCGCACACCGACGACACGCCCATCACGCAGAAGCTCACCTACCGCAACAGCGGCACCTCCGACGTGACCGTCGACCTGGGCGTCGCCGACGTGAAGCCCGCGGCGGCAGGCCTGTTCAGCGTCTCCCCGGCCAGGCTCACGATCCCGGCCGGCGGCACCGCGGACGCCACCGTCACCGCCGACACCAGGGCGACCGTCCCGGACGGCGTCTACGGCGCGTTCGTCGCCTCCTCCGACGGCACGCGCGTGGCCATCGGCGTGGACAAGGAGGTCGAGAGCTACGACGTGAAGCTCCGCTTCCTCGACCACGACGGCAAGCCGGCGCAGTACTACGACTACCGGTTCGTCAACATCGACCAGCGGCAGGCGTACTTCCGCTTCGACCCGTCCGGAACGCTCGTGCAGCGCCTGCCCAAGGGGAAGTTCTTCCTCGACGGCAGCATCAGCACCCGCAACCCGGACCCCACCCGGGACAGCCCGATCACCGTCCTGACCGAACCCGCGATCGAGGTCACCGGCGACACCGAGATCGTCTTCGACGCCCGGCAGGCCACCCAGCCGTCCATCGGCGTCGAGCAGAAGGACGCGGCCGGGGTGAGCGCGGGTCTCGGGTTCCTCATGCAGACCGGCTGGGGCGAGACCGGCGGCACCTGGAGCCTGTTCAGCTTCGACTCGGTCCTCGTCCGCCCGTCGACGACGTCGTGGCCGAAGTTCGACTTCTACGCCGAGTCGGTGCTCGCGAAGCCGGACGGCACCGGCACGTTCGACGGCAGCCCGTACCAGTACCACGTGCGGATCGCCGAGAAGACCCGCGTGCCCGCGACCCTCCAGCGCTCGGTGAAGGACCGCGATCTGGCCCGCGTCGACTCCGTCACGCACGCCCGCGTCCCCGGCTCCATCGGCCAGCGCGACGGCGGAGCCTCCGGCCCGCTGCCGCTGAAGCTGAAGGAGCTCTACACGCCCGGCGTCGAGTGGTCTGGGTCGCTCACGGAGTTCGCGAAGCTCGGCGAGTACCCGAGCCTCGGCTCCCAGTTCTCGGCCGTGCCGCGCGTGTTCAAGACCGGCCGCACCGTCACCGAGCACTGGAACAGCGCCGTCTACGGCCCCGGCCTGCCCCACGTGCCGACGTACGTGCGCTACGCCGGACGCGCGGGCAACATGCTGCGCGTCGACCTGCCCGTGTTCAGCTCGCAGAACACGGACGGCTACACCCGGAGCACCGCCCGCACCACCGTGACGCTCGACGGGAAGGTCATCTCCGACGAGCCGTACTCCGGCTACGCCTACCTCGAGAACGTGCCGGCGGAGAAGAAGCGCTACCAGGTGCACACGGAGGCGACCCGCGACTCGCAGTCGTCGAAGGTCACCGCCGACTGGTCGTTCACCTCGGAGTTCGTGCCGGGCGAGGACTACCGGCCGGTGCCGCTGCTGGCGGTCCGGTTCGCGCCGCAGCTCGACCCCTTCAACCGCGCCGGACGCGTGCTGACCGTGCCGGTCACGGTCGAGCGCAACGGCACGGGCACCGTCACGAACATCAAGGACCCGGCGGTGCAGGTGTCCTACGACGAGGGCAAGTCGTGGAAGCCGGTGCCGCTGCGCAAGACGCGCGCCGGGTGGTCGCTCACGCTCGTCCACCCGCACGGGGCCAAGAACGTGTCGTTCAAGGCGCGGGCGGCGGACTCCGGGGGTGAGGTCCAGCAGACGATCATCCGCGCGTACGACCTGAGGTGATCGACGGTGAGGGGCCGGTCTCCTGCCGGCCCCTCACCGGGCTACTTCCGGTACGGCGCCAGCGTCTCCGGATCGACGTCGGGCGCGGACATGATCGGGTGCACCTCGATCGGCTGGTTGAGGGTCCTCCCGCCGGGTCCCGGGCACGCCGAGGCCTTCCGAGCGATCTCCAGCACCCGTTCGTGGCTGTCGACGTCGACCACCCAGTACCCGGCGATGACCTCCTTGGACTCCGCGAACGGACCGTCCACGACGACGGGCCCGGAGTCGCTGCCCCGCACCACGAACGCCCGCGCCGGCCCGCTCAGTCCCTCGGACTGCAGCAGCTCACCGGTGGCGCGCAGCTCGGCGTCCAGGTCGCGCATGTAGGCGATCATGCGGTGCATGTCCTCGTCGCCCCACGCCGCGAGCCCTTCCCAGTCCTCCTGGCTGCCGCCGTAGCTGACCAGCATGTACTTCACTTCCACTCCCCACCGGCCGCGCGGGCCTTGATCTCCTGCACGGCCCAGCTGTTGCCGTCCGGGTCGTCGAAGAAGACGAACGACCCGCCGTCCGCCTCGCTCATGCGCACGATCTCACCGACGTCGACGCCGCGCTCGAGCAGCTGCGCCCGTGCCTTCTCCAGGTCCGCGACGACGAGCTGCACGCCCTTGAGCGTGCCGGGCTCGCCCTTCACGATCCCCTTGCCCATCACGATCGAGCAGCCCGAGCCCGGCGGCGTGAGCTGCATGATGCGGGTGTCCTCGTTGAACGTCGTGTCGTGGTCGACGTTGAACCCGAGCTGCTCGGAGTAGAAGCGCTTGGCCCGGTCGAGGTCCGAGACGGGTACGACGATGACTTCCAGGGTCCAGTCCATGTCCGGCGGTCCTTTCAGCGGTGGCCCTTTGCACCGACGCGTCGAAGTGCGCGGAGGTTTTTCGACACGGGGTCGCCGCCCGCATACCGAGCCGCTCTCACTCCTCGACGGCGCCGCCGATCTTGCGCAGGTGCTCGCGGAACGTGAGGCCGCTGCCGAGGTACTCGTCGAACCGGAACTGGCTGCGCAGGGTCTCACCCTGCCTCAACCGCTCCGCCTGCGCCCGTTCGACGTCGCGGATGCCCCGCGCCTTCGCGATGAGCGAGTCCGCGTGCGACGACGGCAGGAACAGCACGCCGTCGTCGTCGCCGAACACCAGGTCGTCGGTCGTGACGGTCCACTGGTCGACCTCGGCGGTCGACAACGCCTCGGGCGCGCGGTCGCGCAGGGTCAGCGGCCCGGTCGGGTTCGCGCCGAGGCTGAAGACCGGCAGGCCGATCTCGCGCAGGTCCTGGGTGTCGCGGTGCAGACCCCAGATCACCACTCCGGCGAGGCCGGCGTGCTGCATCTCCCGCACCACCATGTCGCCGACGCAGGCCTCGTCGAGGCGGCCGTCGTTGTCGACGACCAGCACGTCGCCGGGCTCGCTGCGGCCGAGGGCCTCCAGGAAGACGTCGACGCTGCCCGCGTGGCGGGCGGGCAGGACGCGGCCGGCCGTCTTCGTGCCGGGGATGACCGGCTTGAGACCCACAGTGCGGACCGGGATGTGCGCCCGGACGCAGGCGTCGGCGAGGTGTGCGGTCGTGAGGTCGAGCTCAGCGAGATCCATGGGGCACAGTCTTACGCCGAGACGCGCTCCTTGGTCGACTCCGCGCGCAGAACACCCGCGGACAGGGCCGCGACGAGGCACAGCCCGACGGGCAGCAGGAACGCGATGTTGAGCGGCACGAAGTGCGTGAGCCAGCCGATCACCGCCGGTCCGGCCAGCACGCCGAGGTAACCGAGCCCGGCGACGCGCGAGACGTTGACGCCCGCCGCACCCGGTTCCGCGTGGCCCGCGGCGCTGAACAGCTGCGGCACCGTGCCCGACAGTCCGATGCCGGCGATCGCCCAGCCCACCAGTGCCAGCCAGATGACCGGCGACAACGCCGCCGTCGCGATGCCCACGGCGCCGATCACCGAGCCCCAGCGCAGCACCGCCATCGGCCCGACCTTCGCGGTGACCCGGTCCGCGATCAGCCGGCCGACGGTCATCGTCGTCGCGAACGCGCCGTAGGCGAACGCCGCGAGCTGCGGTGAGGCGTCCAGGACGTCCCGCAGGTGCAGCACGCTCCAGTCGTTGGCCGCGCCCTCGCTCAGCATCACCAGCAGGGCGAGCACCGCCATGATCCAGATCCGCCGCGGCGCCTTGCGCCTCTTGCCGGGCTCCTCGGCGTGCTGCTCCTCCTTCTCGTTGAGCAGGAACCGCGCCGTGACGAGGCTGACGACGACACCGAGCACCGCGGCCGCACCGAGCGTGGTCGCGGGGGAGAGCTCCCAGCCCAACGTCTGCGCACCGGTCAGCGCCGCCGCCACACCGCCGAGCGACCACGTCGCGTGGAACGCCGACATCACCGGGCGGTTGTAGTGCCGCTCCACCACCACGGCGTGCGCGTTCATGCTCACGTCGATCAGCCCGTTGCCGAAGCCGAAGATCAGCAACGCCCCGGCGAGCGTCCACTGGTCGAAGGCCACGCCCGGCAGGAACGCCGTCACGCTGCACACCACGCCGGCCAGCGGCACGACCAGCTTCACGCCGAGCCGGTCGGTGACCTTGCCGCCGACCCGCATGCCGATGAACGCGCCCAGTCCGAGCAGCAGCAGCAACCGGCCGAGCTCCGCGTGGCTGATGCCGGTGCGGTCCTCGACCGTGGGGATGTGGACGAGCCACATCCCGAGCAGGAACCCGTTGAGGGCGAAGTACGTGAAGGTGGCCACCCGCGCGGCCTTGAGAGCGTTCACGCGACACACGCTAACGAACGTAGGACGTGTTCGAAAGCTTGAGTATCGAACACCACTCGTGTTCAATCACGGCCGTGTCCCGACTGAAGCAGATCACCGAGGCGGTCCGCGACGCCGGCTCCCTCGGCGTGGCGGACCTGGCGTCGCTGACCGGCGCCTCCGAGATGACCATCCGCCGCGACCTGGAGGTCCTGGCGGCGCAGGGCGTCCTGGAACGCTACCGCGGCGGCGCCCGCAGCCTGCTCCTGCGCGGCTCCGAACCGCCCTTCTCGCTGCGCGCCGACGAGAACATGGACGCCAAGCGACGCATCGCCGCCACGGTCGCGAGCCTGATCGCCGACGGCGAGTCCGTCATCCTCGACAGCGGCACCACGTGCCTGGAAGTGGCCCGCCTGCTGCACGACCGACGCGTGACCGTCATGCCGTTGTCGCTGCACGCCGTGAACGCCCTGTCGTCGTCTCCCTCGGTGACGCTCCTGGTCCCCGGCGGCCGCCCCCGCCCCGGCGAACTGGCCTTGACCGGCCCGCTCGCGCTCGCCTCGGTGCAGGCCCTGCGCTTCGACACGGCCGTCATCGGCTGCTGCGGCCTGTCCGCCGACCAGGGCCTGACCGCGTTCGACTTGGAGGACGCCGCCGTGAAACGCACCGCCATCGCCTCGGCCCGCCGCGTGATCGCCGCGGTCGACGCCTCGAAGCTGACCCGCACCGCCCTGGCGTTCGTCGCGCCGGCGTCGTCGCTCGACGCCGTGGTGACCGACGCCGACGGCGACGACGGCCTGAGCGCCGCGGGCGTGACGGTGGTGACGGCGTGATCGTGCTGTTCGACATGTTCGGCGTGATCGCCCGCGACCAGTCGCGCGAGGTCATGGACACGATGAGCACGTCACCCGAGTTCTGGGAGGCGTACTGGGCGCACCGCCCGGCGTATGACCGCGGCGACGTGACCGCGGCCGAGTACTGGGAGCGCGTCGGCCACCCGCCGCTGGTCGAGGAGGACGTCGCGAGCTGGAGCCGCGTCGACTACGAGATGGTCGCCCTGCTGCACGAGCTCGACAACGCCGGCCGCCGCATCGCGCTGCTGTCGAACATCCCCGAGGACCACGCCCGCAACTTCGAACGCACCTACGCCTGGCTCGACCTGTTCGAGGTGTGCGCGTTCTCGTGCCGCATCGGCCACGCGAA
>NZ_DASVFL010000359.1:0-7435 GCF_036380075.1 Lentzea sp.
CAACGACCGGCGCAACGCCTTGAGCTGCAACCGGATGCCGACCAACGCCGGTCCGACGCCGTCGTGCAGGTCGCGGCGCAACCGCAGGCGTTCTTCCTCACGCGCACGCACGAGCCGTTCGCGGGCGAGCTGCAGATCGGCGGTCAGCTTGATGGACTGCGCGGCGGGTGCAGTAGACCGTGCGAGGTCCACGAGCAGGCTCAGCTCACGGTCACTCAACCGTTCGTCGGGCGCGCGAGGCTCCACGACCAAGTCGCCGACCGAAGAACCGCGGTACGTCATGGGAAAACGCAGCTGGGGCCACCCGCGGCTGCGTCCGTGCTCGGCCAGCACCGACCCGCCGCGAATCGCCACGTACGGCAGCTTCAACGACTCGGCGACCGTCGCGGCCACCGTCGGCAGCACGTCCTGGGAGCGTTCGAGCTTCTCGCTCAGTGTCGACAAAGCGCCATAGGGATCGGCGCGCTGCCCGAACAGCCACCGGTCGAGCCGGCGCTGCACCCACGACCGGATCGGCGCGAACGCCAGCCCCGCCGCCACGACACCGATCACCTCGGCGTCGTTGGTGAACAGCTCGCCCGCACCGACCATCACGCCGAGATAGACGAGCAGCAGCACGACCGTCAACGAGCCGTAGAGCAACGACCGGTGGATGAGCAGGCTGATGTCGTACAAGCCGTACCGCACGATGGCGATCACCGCGGCGGCAGGAAACGCGAGCACGCCGATGATCCACGCGACGTGCCCGTCCGTCGTCTCCACCACGGTCGCCACGACGGCGAGCGCCAGCAATGCGAACGCCCACACGAGCAACCGGCGTTCATCGCCCTCCGCTCGCCGCCACCGCAGGAACAGCGACACGACGGCCGCGACCACGGAGACCCCGCCCGCGAGCACGGCGACCAGCGTCAGGGTCTTGGCGAGTCCGCCGCCGCTGGACTGCCAGTAGTCGGCGGGGTCGCTCCACGACGCCCACGCGATCCCCACGGCACCCAGAACGGCGCTGAACAACGACGCACCGATGGCGACCCACCAGCGGTTGTTCAACGGTTTGCCGTTCGGGAAGACCAGTGCCACGGCGGGCAGCAACGCGTAGGTGGGCCACCAGACCCACGCCTCGATCCACCGGGCGGGGTTGTCCTCCGGCTGACCGGCGACCGCGACGGCGATGCCGCCGAAGACGCCCATGACCAGCAGCAGCCACCCGACGGCCGACCTGCGGACGTGGCCGATCACCCGCACCCCGAGCAGGGTGCAGGCGAACGCGACCAGCCAGTTCCGCGGATGCGAGACGACGCCGGTGACCGCGGTGTGCACGACGGCGAAGAGCACACACGCGGCCACCAGCGCGCCGACGACACGGGCGAGGACGACCTCGCTCCGCGTCAGTCGCTGAGCCAGTGCCACAGGTTGTGGAACGGCGAACCGTCGTCGAGGGTGGAGATGCCGCCCGGCCAGCCCTGGAACGTCATGACGCGCTGACGCAGCTGGTCGACGGACACCGGTTCGGCCGGCTGGTGGACGTGGTCGAAATCGACGTCCCCAGGCTGCGGGTTCATCGCCCGCGCCTGAAGCTCCGCGTACCAGGCGAGGAGCTCTTCGTCGGACATGTGCGAAAAGTACGGCGGTACCACTTTCTGCCCGGACTTCGACATGCCCGAAAAGAGTCGTGGGCACTCGTCTGGATACACGAGTGCCCACGAACAACTGCGAGTTTCTTCCGGCTACCTCACGGCAGGACCTGGATCTTGCGGCCCTTGCCCGCCTTGAACTGGTCCAACGCTCCCGCGTAGTCGTCCAGGGGCACGCGGTCGCTGATGAAGATCTCCGGGTCGAGCACACCGGTCGCGAAGAGGTCCGCCGCCCGTTCGAACGAGCGCAGCACCGCCATCGAGCCGGTGATCGTGATCTCCTGGTTGTAGATCTTGTACGGCTCGATCGTGACCCGCGCCGAGTAGTCCGAGACGCCGAACTGCAGGAACGTGCCGCCCTTCGCGACGCGGCCGAGCCCGTCCTGGATGGCCTTCTCGTTGCCGGTGGCGTCGATGACGACGTCCCAGCCCTGCGGCCGGTCGAGCTCGTCCGGCGTCGCCGCCACGGCCGTGACGCCGAGCTGCTTCGCCGTCTCCAGCCGCTCCGGGTTCAGGTCGACGACCTCGATCGACGACGCGCCGGTGAGCTTGCCGAGCTGCAGCATCATCAGGCCCATCGTGCCCGAGCCGTAGATCAGCACCCGTGACGCCATCTGCGTCCGCAGCACGTCGTAGCCGCGGACCGCGCACGACAGCGGCTCGATGAGCGCCGCGTCCTCGGTCCGCACGTGGTCGGGCAGCTTCACGCAGTTGGCCACGGGGGCCTTCGCGTACTCCGCCGCGCCACCGGACGTCGAGACGCCGATGGCCGCCCAGCGCTCGCACAGGTTGTTCTTGCCGGCACGGCACATCCGGCACTCGTAGCAGTAGAGCGACGGGTCGACGGCCACCCGGTCGCCGACCGCGAGCTCGTTGACCTGCGAGCCGATCTCGACGACCGTGCCGGCGAACTCGTGGCCCGGCACGACCGGCAGGGTGGGCGCGAACTCGCCCTGCAGGATGTGCAGGTCGGTGCCGCAGAGCCCGCAGGCCGCCACCTTGACGACCACCTCGCGCGGACCGCACGTGGGATCGTCCACAGTGGTCACTTCGACGGAGCCGACGCCGGTGATCACTGCTGCTTTCACTTGACTGCTCCCAACGAGAGGCCCTGGACGAGCTTGTCCTGGGCGGCGAACCCGGCGATCAGCACCGGCAGAGAAACCACGACCGCCGCGGCGCAGACCTTGGCCAGGAAGAGGCCCTGCGACGTGACGAACCCGGTCAGGTACACGGGCGCGGTGCCGGCGACGACACCGGTGAGCACCCGTGCGAAGAGCAGCTCGTTCCAGCTGAAGATGAAGCAGATCAACGCCGTCGCCGCGATGCCGGGCATCGCGATCGGCGCCACCACCCTGCGCAGGATCGTGAGCAGACCCGCGCCGTCGATCGACGCCGCCTCGAGGATCTCCTTGGGGACCTCGGACAGGAACGACCGCATGAGCCACACCGCGATCGGCAGGTTCATCGAGCAGTACAGCAGCGTGAGGAACGAGATGTTGTCGAGCATCCCGGAGAACTGCGCGATCAGGTAGATCGGCAGCAGCGCCGCGACGACGGGCATCATCTTGGTGGAGAGGAAGAAGAACAGGACGTCCGTCCACTTCTCCACCGGCCTGATCGACAACGCGTACGCGGCCGGGATCGCCAGCAGCAGCACGATGATCGTCGACCCGATCGAGGCGCTGAACGAGTTGATCAGCGGCGGCCACGCGCCCGCGTCGAAGAACTCGGCGTAGCCGTCGAGCGTCAGCGGCGCGAGCAGCGACGGCGGGTTCGTCGCCGCGTCCGACTCGCTGTGCAGCGAGGTCAGGAACATCCAGGCCACCGGCGCGAAGAACACGAGGCCGGCGATCCAGGCGAGCACGCCCCAGCCGAGCTTGACCCATCGGGCGGTCATCGCTTCTCCTCCTTGAACAGCGAGGACACCGTGCGCAGCGCGAACGTGGCGATGACCATCGAACCGGCCACCACGATCACGCCGGCCGCGGACGCCTCGCCGTACTCGTGCGCCTGGTAGAAGGTCTGGTAGATCATGTACGGCAGGTTCGCCGTGCCCAGGCCACCGGACGTGATCGTGAAGACCGCGTCGAAGTTCTGCACGATGTAGATCGAGCCGAGCAGGCCGCCGAGCTCCAGGTACTGGCGCAGGTGCGGGAACGTCAGGAACCGGAAGATCTGGAACGGCGACGCGCCGTCGATCGTCGCCGCCTCGACGGGTTCGATCGGCTTCGACTGCAGGCCCGCCAGCAGGATCAGCATCATGAACGGCGTCCACTGCCACACCAGCGACAGCACCACCGCGCTCATCGGCATGGAGCTGATCCAGTCCGGCTGGGCCTCGAAGCCCAGCCAGCTCAGGATGCCGTTGAACAGGCCGTACTCCGGGTTGTAGAGCACGTGCTTCCAGATCAGCGCCGCCGCCACCGGGACAACGAGGAACGGCGCGATCAGCAGCGTGCGCACGAACCCGCGGCCCGCGAACTTCTTGTCCAGCAGCAACGCGAGCCCCAGCCCGAGGACCAGGCTGATGATCACGACGGACGCCGTGAGCACGATCGTGTTGACGACCGAGGAACGCAGGTCGGGATCGGTGAACACGCTCACGTAGTTGTCGAACCCGGCGAACCCGCGGTTGGTGGGGTCGAGCGAGTTCCACTTCATGAACGAGATCACGAGCGTCGCGACGAACGGCAGCTGCGTCACGATGATCAGGAAGATCAGCGCGGGCAGGAGGGGAGCGCGCGTCGACCACTTCTTGTACTGCTTGCGGGGGGCGGGAGGCGGCCGGTCCACGACCGACCGCTCCCGCTCTATGACCGCCATGTCACTGCCCCTTGTACTTGGAGGCGACCTTCTCGGCGAGACCCTGACCGTTGTTCAGCGCGTCGTCCACGGACGTCGCACCCGCGATCGCGGAGCTGATCTGCTGCGACACCTGGGTTCCGAGGTCGGTGAACTCGGGGATGCCGACGAACTGGATGCCGGGCGCCGGACGCTCCTGCACACCGGGGTTGAGCGGCTTCGCGCCCTTGATCGCGGCCTCGGCCTGCGCGGAGAACGTGCCGGAGGACTGCTTGTACTCGGCGCGCTGGTAGGTCGACGAGCGCTTGCCGTCGGGGAGCTTCGACCAGCCGAGGTTCTTGCCGACGAGCTCCTCGTAGCCCTTGCCGGACGCCCACGAGATGAACTTCCAGGCGTTGTCCTGCTTCTTCGACGCCTTCTGGATGCCGAACGCCCACGTGTAGAGCCAGCCGGAGCTGTCGGTCTTCACGACCGGCGCCTGGGTGAAGCCGAGCTTGCCCTTGACGGGGGAGTCGTTGGCCTCGAGCAGGCCGGCGGCGACCGTGGCGTCGTACCACATCGCGACCTTGCCCTGCGTCATGTTGTTCAGGCACTCGGCGAACCCGGCCTGCGGGGCGCCCGCCTCACCGTAGTTGCGGACGAGGTCGACGTAGAACTTGGTGGCCTCCTTGAACTCCGGCGCGTTGACCTGCGCCTGCCAGTCCTTGGTGAACCACGTGCCGCCGAAGGTGTTCACGACCGTCGTGAGCGGCGCCATGACCTGGCCCCAGCCCGGCTGGCCGCGCAGGCAGATGCCGCGGACCTCGGGGGTGGAGACCTTCTGGGCGGCCTCGGCGACCTGCTGCCAGGTCGGCTTCTCGGGCAGCGTGACGCCCTTGGCCTCGAAGATGTCCTTGCGGTACATGAGGAACGACGACTCACCGTAGAACGGCTGCGCGTAGACCTTGCCGTCGGCGGCGGTCAGCGACTGCTTGATCGGCTCCAGGATGTCGGCCTGGTCGAACCCGCTGTCCTTGGCCACGAAGTCGTCCATCGGCGCCAGCCAGCCGTTCTTGGCGTACATGGGCGTCTCGTAGTTGGAGATCGTCGCCACGTCGTACTGGCCGGCCTGGCTGGAGAAGTCCTGGCTGATCTTGTCGCGGACGTCGTTCTCCGGCAGCACGGTGAAGTTCACCTTGATGCCCGTGTCCTTGGTGAAGTTGTCCGCGGTGAGCTTCTGCAGGTCCTGCATCTGCGGGTTGTTCACCATCAGCACGTTCACCGAGTTCTCACCACCCCCTCCGCCGCCGGCGCCCGAACAGGCGGAGGCGAGCAGCAGCACGGCGGTGGCGGCCCCGAACGCGCGGAGTGGTGTGCGAATCGACGACATCGTCGGTTCCTTTCAAGGGTTTTCGGGCGCGGTGAAGAAGGGGGATGACGCCCGAATGGTGAGGGATCTCAGGCTCGGATGACCTTGGGGCCCAGCAGGGTGTAGCGGTGGGCCTCGTGGGCTGAGAGGCCGCTGTCGGTGACGACCGCCTCCAGGTCGGAGACCTCGGCGAACCGGTGGAAGCTCGATACGCCGAACTTGGTGTGCGTGCCGACGAAGATCTTTCGCCGGGACGCGCTGAGCGCCCTGGACTTCACCGCTCCGACCGCCGGGTCGGGGGTGGTGAGCCCGTGCTCGCGGGAGATGCCGTTGGCGCCGATGTAGGCGAGGTCGATGACCATCTCGCCGAGCATCCTCGTGGTCCAGTGGTCCACAGTGGCCAGTGTGTGTCCGCGAACCCGGCCGCCCAGCAGCAGGACGGTGCACGACGGGTGCTCGGACATCGCCGCCGCGGTCGGCAGCGACGCGGTGATGATCGTGAGCGGGTTGGTCGTGGGCAGCGCCTCCGCCACGAGCTGCGGGGTGTAGCCCTCGTCGATGAACACCGTCTCGGCGTCGTCGAGCCGTTCGGCGGCGGCCTTCGCGATGCGCCGCTTCTCCGGCACGTGCGAGCCCGCCCGGAACCTCAGACCCGTCTCGAAGCCGGCGCTCTCGACCGGGATCGCGCCGCCGTGCGTGCGGCGCACCAGGCCGTGCTCGTCGAGGACGCGCAGGTCCCGCCTGACCGTCTCGGGAGCGACGCGCAGTTCCTGCGCCATCTCCACCACGTCGACGCGGCCGTCGGCGCGGGCCCTGGCCAGGATGCGGCGCTTGCGTTCTTCTGCTCGCATGTCACCTGCCCACTCGGCTCTCGGGTTGCCCGTTCGGGCCGTGCATAGATGAAACACCCTGGAAACACTGTGGTCGCCACCACAACTCGGGGAAATCCTGCCCGATTTTCGCCCGGCTTGCAGTGGGTGACGGCTCGTTCACGCAGGTCGACCGGTCCGGGCATGCCCGAAATGTGACGTCAGGCTGCCCGGATGGCCTCCAGATCATCGTCGAATTCGACGGAACCGGGCGAATTGAGACGAAGGCGCGCGGGGTGAACGGGCACGAAAAAACTCGGGAGCGGCTGCTGCCGCCCCCGAGTCCGGTGTCGCTCGTGCTCTACAGCCAGGCCGCGGCGTCGGGCGGCAGCTGCCCGCCGGTCAGCGGGACGCTTGACAACGTTGGCGTGGCGGGCAGGTCGACGGGCCGGTCGGACAGGTTGACCACGCACGTGCGGTCGTTCCTCCTGAACGCCAGCACGTCCTCACCGAGGTCGAGCCACTCCAGGTCGCCGCTGATCCCGCGCCGCTGCGCGAACACCTCGCGGTACAGCGACAGCATCGAGCCGGGGTCGTCCGCCTGGGCCGCGACCGAGAACCGCTGCCAGCTCTCCGGCTGCGGCAGCCAGCTGGGACCGTCCTCCGCGGACCAGGGCAGCGGTACGCGGCAGCCGTCCCGGCCGCGGTCGGTGAAGCCCGAGCGGTGCCACACCGGGTCCTCGCGCAGCTCGTCCGGCAGGTCCTCGACCTCCCAGAGCCCGAGCTCCTCGCCCTGGTAGACGTAGACGCCACCGGGCAGCGCGGCCGTGAGCATGATCGCC
>NZ_DASVFL010000360.1:0-8732 GCF_036380075.1 Lentzea sp.
CGTTGTTCCTCGCGTCTGTGTACGCGTCTCGTGCACTGAGGAAGGCTGTGGTCTCAGACGCGCATCGGCTCGAAAGCGGAGTGCTGTCAGCCAAGGAGCCGGTGGGAGTCGCGCAATAGGTGTACCAAAAAGCCGCCTTGCCGTAGCCCTCAACGGCGTTCAGGTATGTCACGTACGTCTCGGTTCTCCGATTGCGTGCCTCCTTCGCCCGCTCCTCGGCGAACTGTGCGCGTTGTGTGTCCTGGGCGCCATGATTCGTGGTGGTAGCACCGATGTATGACCCGGACAGAGCTGCGATGGCTCCGACTAGGGCTGCAACGATCGGAACGATCAGGCGCTCTAGCAAGGTCGGTCGTACCGGCGCTTGATCAGGTTGCGTATGCGCAATGGAACCGGGGCGCTGGGCAAAAGGCTCGGGCATCATGGTCTCTCCCATCGGCCAGATCGGGCGGGACATTGAGCCCTGTCGCCGACCGATCTTTACGGGAAACGACCGTTTACCGTAAAGTTGCGGCCATGACGACGCCCCGCCGCTCCCGCTCCGCTGTCCCTGCCGACTCGGCGAAGGTGCTCGCGTACCTGAGGGTCTCGACCTCCGAACAGGCGGACTCCGGCGCGGGCCTGGACGCGCAGCGCGCGGCGATCACCGCCGAGGCTGAGCGCCAGGGCTGGGCCGTCGAGTTCGTGGAGGACGCCGGGTACTCGGCGAAGTCGCTCGACCGGCCCGCGCTCACCGAGGCGCTGGAGCGTCTGGACCGGGGTGAGGCTGGCGCGCTGGTCGCGGCGAAGCTCGACCGCGTGTCCAGGTCGGTCGCCGACTTCGCGTCCCTGCTCGACCGTTCTCGCAAGTTCGGCTGGCGCCTCGTGCTGCTGGACACCGGCGTGGACACGTCGACCGCGTCCGGCGAGCTGGTGTCCAACATGCTCGCGAGCGCGGCGCAGTACGAGCGGCGCCTGATCTCCCAGCGCACCAAGGATGGCTTGGCCGCAAAGCGCGCGATGGGTGTGCGCCTGGGCCGCCCGTCCGTGCTTCCTACCGAGGTCGTCGCCCGAATCGTGCGCGAGCGCGCCGAGGGCAGGGGCCTTCGCGTCATCGCCGAGGCGTTGACCGCTGACGGCGTGCCGACTGCGCGCGGTAAGGCGACGTGGTCCACGAGTTCGGTTCAGGCGGTTCTCGCCGGGCAGGACGCGGCTCGGATCTCATCGGCGACCTGAGCACGCCCGCCGCTGGGCAGTCAGCCGTTCTACCAATCACGCGAATCGCCTCTGTACCCCCTTCCACTCACGGAATCGAGCCGCGTCAAGATGGCCGACATGCGACTCCTTGTCCTCGGCGGCACGCACTTCCTCGGCCGCGCGGTCGTCTCGGCCGCGCTCGAACGTCAGCACGACGTGACGATCTTCCGGCGCGGCACGTCAGGTGAGGACCCGGACGGCGTGCGGTCCGTACGCGGCGACTACACCGACGCGCTCGACCTCGCCCGGCTCACCGACCACGGCCCGTGGGACGCGGTCGTCGACACCCTCGCGTTCGTGCCGCGCGAGACGCTCGCGGTCGCGCAGACGCTGAAGAACTTCGTCACGCGCTACGTCGTGATCTCGACGGTGTCCGCGTACGAGGGCTGGCCGGTCGAGCCGCTCACCGAGTCCTCGGCCGTGCTGGAGTGCCCGCCGGACGCGGGGCCCGGCTACGGCTTCGACGGCGACCCCGGCCCGTCCACCTACGGGTTCGGGAAGGCCGGGTGCGAGCGCGCGGTCACCGAAACGTTCGGTGCGGACCGGACCGCGATCCTGCGGCCGGGCGTGATCCTCGGCCCGCACGAGTACGTGGGACGGCTGCCGTGGTGGCTTCGGCGGCTGGAGCGCGGCGGCCAGGTGCTCGCGCCCGGCAACCCCGGCCGGCCAATCCAGCCGGTGGACATCCGCGACGTCGCGGACTTCGCGCTGACCTGCGCTGAAGGCGTCACGGGCACGTTCAACGTGACGGCGCCCGGCACCGAGACGTTCCAGGACTTCCTTGGCGCGTGCGCGACGACGGTCCGCGCGAACGCCGAACTGAACTGGGTGCCTGAGGAGTTCCTGGTGTCGCAGGGCGTCCGCCAGTGGACGGAGCTGCCGTTGTGGCGCACGTACGCCGGGGCCTGGGCGGTGGACTCCTCGGCCGCTCGTGCCGCTGGTCTGTCGACGCGGCCGATCGCCGAGACGGTGCACGACACGTGGCAGTGGCTGACCGAGGAACAGCCGGTGCTCGACAACGAGCGGGCCGCCGAGCTGGGCATCACGCCGGAGCGTGAGGCGGAGGTTCTGACCGCGTGGGCGGCTACTCGCGAGAGCTGATCGCGGGCCGCGCGGAGGACCGGGCGAGTGCCAGGGACGTGAAGTCCTCGATCTGTTCGCCGAGCCGTGCGGCTTCGATCGCGCCTCGGTAGCGGGTGCCGCCGAGTACCTGCCCGAGGCCGATCAGCCGCCGGTTCAGGGCTTCGGTCCGGCGTTCTGGGGCCAGTTCGAACACGGCCAGCAACGCGTCTTCGGCTCCGGCGAGGTCGCCGCGGATTGCTCGCGCTGTGCCCAGGTCAACGCGTGCCCCGAGTTCTCCGGCGCCCCAGCGTGAGGCCTGCGGCATGCGTGCGAACAGCTCCAGTGCGGCGGTCGCTTCGGCTTCGGCGCGGTCGCCGTCGCCGAGCGCCACATAGGACGCCCCGGCGCACAGTGCCCGGCGGGAGCGGTCGAAGCCCAGCTCTCCGCCGACCTCGTCCAGGAGCGGATCATCTCCCGCCCGGTCGAGTTCCTGGGCGGCGAGCGCGAGCGCCGTGCCGACTTCGTCCCGGGCGCCGATCATCGCGAGCGCGCGGGCGTGGACGGAGTGCAGCCGGGCCCGCGCGGTGCCGCCGGGCGCGGTCTCCAGGGCTGACGCGGCGATGGCTTCCGCGCGGCGGGGGCGGCCAGACCAGAACGTGACCGTGACTTGGAGGGCACGCGCCCAGGCCTGCAACGACGGGTGGTCGATCACCGACCCGTACGTGTGCGCGGCCCGTGCCTGTTCCTCCGCCACGTCGGGGTGTCCCAGGTCCCAGCTCACGGACGACAGCAGGCCGCACACCTGCCCGGCGATGAGGTACAGCTCTGCCTGCTGGCGCGGCTTGTGGGTGCGGTCGAGCTGGGCGTACACGGTGTCCCGCAAGCGGACGAGGTCGCCGAGCAGGTGCAGCGGCGGGGTCACGTAGTAGGCGCGGGCGGCGCGTTGTGCTTCGGCGTGGAGCTGTTCGAGCGCGGACGGGTCGAGCGCGGAGGCCGCGTTGATGGCGTGCTCCACGGACTCCCGGCCTGCGTGCATGATCAGCTCCTCGTCGTTCATCGTCGTGATCGTCTCGACCTCGGCCAGCGGTGGCCCGAACAAGGTCGCGACGGGTTCTCGCCACCAGGCTTCGAGTACGCGGCAGGCGGCGGGTCTGGGCAGCTCGGAGGCGCCCGCGAGCCAGCGTTTCGCCTGCCGCTCACTGACGTGCGTCGGTGCGCCGACCTCGACCGATGCGCCGTGGAACGCGGTCACGAACTCGCGCACGCTCAGGTGCGCGGCCTGGACCCGTTGCTCCAGCCGCGTGCGCGGTGCTTGCTGCGCCATCTGCCGTACCTCCCAAGACTCACCGTACGAGCACGGAGCGGCTGATCCGATCGCCCAGGTGGGCAATGTCCCTCTAGTGGCCGTAAGTGGCCCGGCCACGACCTCGGGCCGCACGCGGGAGGGGTCGATCTTCGATGCATGACACCCGGAGCCGTCGCGATCCTCGTCTTGCTCGGAGCCGTGGCCTGCGGCGTTGTGGCCTGGGTCGCCTTCCACGTCCGCCGCGAGACGCTCCGCCGACACCAGGTTGAACGCGTCCGCGATGCGCTGGCCGGCCGAACCACGGTGGCCGAGCTGCGCGCCCGTTGCGGCGCTGACTCCCTGGCTCGTTACCCAGCTCCGCGCGCGGCGGTTACGGCCCCCGACCCTGCCGCTGCGCGCGGTTCCATCTCGGAGCGTGCGGCGTGACGCTGATCGTTCCTGGTGCCTCGCTCGTCGCGACCTACCCCGTGCTGCAACACCTGGTCGATCTCCGGTCCGGCGGGTGGCGGTTCTTGCCGCTGGGACCAGAGGACGAGTTCCTCGACGGCTTCCACAAGTGGCCCGGTGGCTGGACGGACTCGCTCCGGGTCAAGAACGAGGGCGACGCGCTCGGCATCCGAACCGACCGCGACAACGCGATCACGTGGGAGTTCGCTGGGTCGCTCGCGGACGTCGTGCACGAGTTCATGGTGTTGCCGCATCCCGGCGACCGGCTCGCGCCGCGTCTGGCGCGGGGCCACGGGCCCGCCTGACGTGGAAGGCCCGGCCCGGCCCGCGATCGGCGTGTTCCGGCACCTGACGCACCTCGTCGGCCCGGCGAGTCATGTCATCGACTTCCGGGGCGTGCCGATGTACTTCGCCGACTGCGGGGCGGCCTGCGCGCCGCTGGTCGGCTCGATGCGCGCCCGCTGGCCGTGGTGCCCGGCGTGCCGTCAGGGCCTCGCCGCGCGAGTTAGATCCGCAGAACGCAGTTAGGTCTGTAACTCCGGCCTCGCGTGCAGCTAACTGGGCCTGTGACCTGCGTGAAGTTAGGCGAATTAGGTCAGTTGGGTGCCCCGCCGAGAAGGCCCCGTCACCCCGGAATCGGGGGTGACGGGGCCGTGGTGCGGATCTAACTCCACTCGTCGTGGCCGGGCGTCTCCCGCCCGGCGAGCGCGGCCCGTACGTCGCCGGGATCGACCGGCCAGCGGTTGCCGGTGGAGGGCACCCGCACGCCCAGCTCGGCGAGCAGCGACCGCAGGCGCACCCCGTCGAGCGCCCGGTACGGCGCCCAGTCGGGGGCCAGTTCACGCAGCCGTGGCGGGACGTCGGCGGCGTTGACGCGGACCCCGGCGAGCACGGCGGCCACGTCCTCCAGCAGGTCCCGGTCCTCGGCGGCGGCGAGCGCGGCACGGGCGCCGATGCCCGCGTTCGCGCGGATCTCGACGGCGCGGGCGATGACGCGGTGTGCGTCGGTCTGGGACACGAAGTACGTGCGCAGCAGACCCGGCTTCGCCATGAAGCCGCGCACCATCGCCGTGCCCACGTCGCCGTCGCTCTCGTCGGTCTTGGGCTCCAGGTCCACGGCGGAGATGCCGGACTTGTAGGAGCCGGTTCCGAGGATCGCGTCGTTGCTCTGCTGGTCGCCGATCGCAAAGCAGGCCTTGCGGTTGGTGATGGTGATGACCTTGCGCGGCAGCGACGCGGTGGACGGCTCCGGCGTGAGGAACACCAGCGTGTAGGCGTACTTGCGCGCGGCGCTGATCAGCAACTGCACGACGGACGCGGCCTCCTCGCCGTACTCCTCGTCCATGAACAGCGCCTGGCACTCGTCCACGACGATGATGCGGGGCCGCAGCCGCTCGTCCGCCTCGGCGAGCGCGCGGTTCACGGCCCGCTGGTCGTGCTCCTGAAGCGCCTTGCCCCGCACCTCCAGGTCCGCGTACGCCTCCCGCAGGATCGCCATGCACGCGGCGACGGTCGCGGGACCGGCTCCGGTGGTGAGCGACCGCAGGCGCGGGCGCATCGGGTCGTAGTCGGCGTTCTCGGCGCACACGATCACGTCGGCGTCCACCAGCGGATCGAGCAGGGCACCGAGCAGCAGTGTGATCACGAGGCTGGACTTGCCGCTGCCCATGAGCCCGGCGGCAGCGTAGTTCGCCTCCGACAGCAGGCCGTTGACGTTGTCGCCCCGGATGTTCACGCCGACCGGGACGCCCTTGAAGTAGTCCGTGCTGATCGTGTCCAGCTTGGACAGCAGCGGCCACGCGGGCACCGGCCCGGTGAGCGCGCCCGGCTCGGCCACCCACAGGTCCAGCACGCCCGGCTTGTCCTTCGGCTCGGTGGGCCACACCTCGACGGGCAGCCGCACGAGGTTGTGCGCCAGCACGCCCTTGCGCTTGTTGATCATCTCGACGTTGACGCCCTGCGGCAGCCGGATCAGCGTCCGCCAGCCCTTGCCGTCGCGCGCGGTGCCCTGCTCGAACACCCGTGCCGGGTGCCCGACGCTGCCCCAGCCCTTGCGGAACGCTAGGTCCAGCTTCGGGATCCCGAGGTTGCGCAGCGCCTCCAGGATCGCGCCGTCACTGGGCACGACGTCGCGGCCCTCGTCGCCGTCCACGAACCCGGTCGCCCAGGCCGTAGGCGTCGCCGTCCGGCGTCCTTCGCGGTAGGCGGCCAGCAGCACCCACAGCGGCAGCGACGCCACGAACGGCAGCCACAGCACGGTGATCACGCCGACGCACCAGGCGATCACGCCCAGGACGCCGTCCACGACCCCGAGGAACGTCCCGACCCCGGCGAGCTGCACGACCAGCGCCGTCACCAGCATGAGCAGCACCAGGCCGATCAGGCTTCCGAGCACCACGCGGGCGAGGCCGGCCGCGAGCTTCGGCAGCTCCAGGAGCCGCTTGTGCCGGTCGGCGGCGGCCCGCTCCCGGCGGTCCACCCACTGCGCCAGGGCCTCACGGTCCCCGGCGACCTCGGCGGCCCGGATCGCGCGCCGGTAGACGCCACCGGACGCGGCGTCCCAGGCCCGGGAGCGCCACGAGTCGAGGCCGTGCACGACGGTGAGCGCCGTCGCGGCCACGGTCCGGGCGGTCCGCCTGGTCGGCTCGTGCCGCGTGATGCGGACGACCGTGGCGGGCACCCAGCGCGGCGGCTGACGGTCGAGCGCGGCCGACTCGGTGTCGGTAACGATCTCGCCGTCGAGGATCTCCGGCGCCGGTTCGACCTCGGCGCCCCGGTGCGGGAAGCGGACGATCTGGCCCATGTCGGTGTCCTTCCTCGGCGCGCTCACGCGGCACCTCCGCGCAGGGCGTCGCGGACCTCACGGGCCGCGTCTGTGCCGCAGCCGAGCGCCTCACGCAGCCGGGTCGCGGACGGGTCGGCGGGGAGGTGCCCGGCGGCGATCATCTGCCGGGCACGGGCCGCCAGTAGGGCGGTCGGACGGGCGGTAGGGGCGTCCTGCGCGGTGTCCTCGACGGGAACGTTTTGCCTGTACTCCGGGGGAGTAGCCCCAGCAGTAGGGGCAGCGCTCAGGCCGTGGTCGAGGTCCGTGAACGCCGACCAGATCACCGGCAGCACGGTCACCGCGCCGACCGCGACGAGCGGCCCTACTGCGTGTGCCAGTAGGGCCATCGGCTCGAACTCCTCAGCCACGCCCGGCAGGTGGTGCCAGACGTTCAGCGTGAGCGTCACGACGAGCGCGGCGGACTCCACGACCGTGAGGTGCCGGTGCCGCAGCACCATGCCGCGCGCCGCGAGGTAGGCCTTCGCGCCGACCACGACGAGCAGCACGGCGGACACGACCGGCTCCACGAGCCACGCGCCCCACCACGCGGCGTCCCGCTCGACCATGCCGCGCGTCAGCGTCCCGTGCGCGCCGGTCGTGGACCAGCCCAGTGCCCCAACGAGCGCCGTCAGCGCCACGGCCGTGAGGACCAGGCGCACGCGGGCGGCCTGCCAGGCACGCGCGGCCGGGTCCTGGGCGAGCGCGTGGAGGCGGGCGGCCTCGGCGGCGCGCTTGCGGCTGCGGCGGACGCGGTCGGTGTCGACGAGCAGCGGCGCGGCGTCGGCTTGGAGGTCGAGCAGCGCGTGCGCCTCGGCGACCTCGGCGCGCAGCTGCCGGACGCGCTTGGACTCGACCGGCTCGACGGCCTGGACGGGCGCGGCCGGGGCCTGGTCGGCGACGTACCGCACGATCTCGTCCACGGCGTTCTCCAGGTCCTCGGGGCGCGGTTCGGGGTTGGGGGTCTGAGTGCTCATCGCGCCACCGCCGGGGAGCAGTTGGGGCAGGGCGTCGAGCGGACGCGGTCGGCGTCGAGCCACACCACGCGGGCGCTGACTGGGTCGGACTCGCGGGCGTCGCACTGACCGCACGGCGGCGGGACCGTCGAGCGCCCGCCGGGCGCGCTCGACGCGGGACGGTTCTTAGGACGGTTAACTGAAGGTTCGGGTGCAGTGTCTGCACCCCGTGCCGTCGCTGCTTGCACCCCGTCGGCGCGAGTTTGCACCCCGTGCTGGTCAGCGGGGCGCAGTGTCTGCACCCCGTCCACAGAGTTGTCCACAGGCCGGTCGGTTCGGTGGACAGCCAGGTCCCAGCCGCGTGGGCGACGGTCGGAGCGCTTGACGTACGCGGCCACGATCGTCGGATCGGAGGCGCTGATCAGCTCCAGTTCCTCCAGCGCCCGCAGCGCGTACTGCACGGACCGCTCCGACAGGCGGGTGTAGCGGACCAGCGTGGACACGGCCGGGAAGGCGTTGCGGCCGTGCGGGTCGGCGTGGTTCGCCAGGCCCAGCAGGACGACGGCCAGCGACGAGGCGTCGCGGCGGTCGCGGGGGATAGGGGCGCGGTTCAGCGCCCAGTCGAGTGCTTCGAGGCTCACGGCGCCACCGCCGTCGAGCTGCGGGCATGGGAAGATCGGGTCACGGCCGGGACCTCCAGAAGTCCAGGTCGAGGCCCCGTTAGGTGTTCGCGCACCTGGCGGGGCCGTCCTATATATGGGGGCGTCCGGCAGGTGCGCTACTTCGCTTTACTCCCGGTCGCCTGGACTCTCGCCGACCTGGCCGAAGCCGACCGCCCCACCTCCGACCACGTGGCAGCGGCCCTGAGCTTCCGCGAACGCCGCTCCACGACCTTCTGACCCCA
>NZ_DASVFL010000361.1:0-13646 GCF_036380075.1 Lentzea sp.
GTTGCCCTGCTTGAAGAAATCGCCGCAGAGGTCAAGGAACGCGCGGCGCGGTATCGGGGCATCCGGCGTCTGTGGGCACGCGGTACCGGTGAGCCGTTCACGGTCCTGATCGTGGATGAGCTGGCGGACCTGATCGCCTACCAGCCCGACCGAAACCTCCGCGAACGCGCTACGCGCGCGATTCAGACGATCACTTCGCAGGGACGTGCTCCTGGCTACGCCGTGGTCGGCCTGGTCCAGGACCCGCGCAAGGAGGTCGTCTCCTTCCGGCATCTGTTCACCACGCGCGTTGCGCTGCGGCTGGATGAGCCGGTCCAGGTGGACATGGTGCTGGGCGATGGCGTTCGGCAACGGGGCGCGGCGGCTCACGAGATCAGCGAGAACACGCCTGGTGTCGCCTGGCTCAAGGAGGACGGGCAGCGCGAACCGGAGCGTGCGAGGGCGTTCCACGTCACGGACGCGGACTTGGTCGAGTTGGGCGTCTACCTCGCCCCGGCCACCGTGCACGAGTTCCCGACCAGCAGTGAGGGGAGGGCGGCGGCGTGACCGATTACCTGACTCGCTCGGAGCGGATGAAGCAGCCGGCCGCGCTCGACATCGCTCGGGCCGTGGCTGAAGAGCACGGCGTCTGTGTGCGACCGTTGGCCAAGGAACGGATCGACCTCGACACCGGACGCGTGGACATCGTGCCTGTGCCGTGCGGTTCGACCGTGGCAAGCGTGTGCCCAACCTGCGCTGAGAAGAACCGGCGTCTGCGGATGGCGCAGTGTCGCGAGGGATGGCACCTCACCGAAGAGCCCGACTTCACGCCGAACGCTCCCAGCGGCGATCAGCGGGAGCTGACCGCCTACCGGGCTGACCTCGTGAAGGCCTTCCGCCTGGCCCTCGATGAGGGTGACGAGGTCGGAGCCGAAGAGGTCCGGGAAGAGGTCGCGGAGGTCGACGCCGAACTTCGGCAACTCGGAGTCCGCGGTTCACTCCCCTCTCTGGAGGTGCCGCTCAAGCGTGTGAGGAAGCGGTCCACCAGGCGGCGGCAGGACGCGCCCAACCTGCCTCGGAGGCCGGTCAGCAAGCGCACGGTTGGGAAGGTGTTCGGGGGCAAGTACCAGCCCTCGACGTTTCTCACGCTGACGCTCGACACCTACGGCAAGGTGCGCAGCGACGGCACGCCCGTTGATCCGGCGACCTACAACTACCGCCATGCTGCTCGGGACGCGGTGCACTTCGCCGCGCTGCTCGATCGGTTCGTCCAGAACCTTCGCAGGTGCGTCGGGTGGGAGGTTCAGTACTTCTCGGCGGTCGAGCCGCAGAGGCGGTTGGCTCCGCACTGGCACGCGGCGGTTCGGGGCTCCATCTCGCGGGCAGAGCTGCGGGCGGTCGCTGAAGCCACCTACCACCAGGTCTGGTGGCCTGAGCACGACGAGATCAAGTACGGCGGCGATAACCTGCCAGTCTGGGACGTCCGGGCCAAGGGCTTCGTTGATCCGCAGACCCGAAAGGCATTGCCTACCTGGGAAGACGCACTCGACCAGGTGGAGCGGCCCGCCCACGTCGCACGGTTCGGGGTGCAGGTGCACTCCAAGGGCATCCTCGGCGGGACTGAAGAGGCCGGCCGTCACATCGGCTACCTGACGAAGTACCTCACCAAGAGCATCAACGAGTGCTTCGAGGCGCAGACCGCGAGGCAGGAAGACCACGCCGAACGCCTCTGCGCTGAGCTCGCGGTCACGCCTTGCTCGCCGCAGTGCCCGATTTGGCTGCTCTACGGCGTCCAGCCTCGTGGGGCTCGACTGTCGACGGTGCCGGGCAAGTGCAAGGGGAAGGCGCACAAGCGGACCACGCTCGGTGTCGCTGGGCGACGGGTGCTCGTGTCGCGCAAGTGGTCCGGGAAGTCGCTCGCCGACCACAAGCACGACCGGAAGACGTTCGTTCGGCAACTGCTCGCAGACGTCGGCATCAAGCCCGAGGACCAGCCCCAACGGGTCGTCTGGAACAACGTCGAGCCCGGTGACCCGAACGTGCCGCCTCGAGCGCACCTGCTCTTGAGTGCCGTCGCTGAGCGGCGGAGGTGGAAGGCCGAATACACGGCCGCGCTCCTCGCATCTGCCGGACCTCCGGGGAGTTCGGCAACTCCGCACGCTGCTTGATCAAGGGGGAACATCATGGAGACACGTCAGTTTGAGCCACTGTGGACAGTCAGCGACGTTGCGGCCTATCTGAACGTCCCGGTGCACACGCTCTACGGCTGGAGGACCAAGAACTACGGGCCGCCTGCTCGGCGCATCGGCAAGCACCTGCGGTACCTGCCGTCTGAGGTCCGGAGCTGGTTCGAGCACCTGCTTGAGGAGGCGGCCTGATGGGACGTCCGCCTCTGGACCTCGGCACGTACGGCGCAATCCGTTGCTATGAAACGGAATCCGGCTGGCGTGCGACCACGAAGTATCGCGACTACGACGGCAAGACGCGGACCGTTGAGCGGTGGGGGAAGACCAAGAGCGCCGCAGAACGGAGCCTCAAGAAGGCGCTCGCTGAGCGGAAAGGGCCGTCCGGCAGTTCGCTGACGCGTGAGAGCCGGTTCAAGGAGGCCCTGGACCAGTGGTTCACGAAGTTCCAGGCGCTTGCCGACGCCGGGAAAAGGTCTCCGAGCAGCGTCGACACGTACCGCAGCATCATGGATCGGCACGTGATCCCTGGCCTCGGTGAGCTGCGGATTCGTGAGATGACGGTGGCGCGGGTCGACGCGTTCCTGGGCGCATTGTGGCGGTCGGTCAGCGTGGACACGGCGAAGACGGCGCGGTCGGTGATCTCGGGTGCCCTGCGGATCGCTGTCCGGGACAAGGCGCTGGACACGAACCCGGTCAGGGAGGCGGAGCCCCTGGAGGCCGGCCGCAAGAAGAGTCCGCGGGCGCTCAGGCTGGAGGAACGGGTCCGCTGGCTCGACATGCTGGAGTCGGACCCCAGGGCTGTGAAGCGGGACCTGCCTGACCTGTCGCGCTTCATGATGGCCACGGGCGTACGCATCGGTGAGGCGTTGGCCGTCTACTGGGAGGACGTCGACTTCGAGGCTGGCATGGTCGCCGTGAACTACACGGTGATCCGGGTCAAGGACATCGGGCTGATCCGGAAGTCGACCAAGACGGAGGCCGGTGAGCGAACGCTCCTGCTCCCACGATGGGCGCTCGACATGCTCCAAAGGAGGCGCAAGACCACCAGCTTCCCGAACGGACCGGTCTTTCCGGATGCGCTCGGTGGGCTCCGCGACCCCTCCAATACCCGGAAGGACCTCCGGAAGGCGCGGGGCGGTGACGAGTTCGCCTGGGTGACCTCGCACGTCTTCCGGAAGACGGCGGCGACCATCCTCGATGAGGCGGGGCTCTCCGCGCGGCAGGTCGCGGACCAGCTCGGCCACGCGCGGCCGTCCATGACACAGGACACCTACATGGGGCGGAAGCTGGTCGATCGGCGGGCCGCTGATGCCCTGGAGGATGCGCTCGGAGCGGCGAAAGATGATCAAGCCGAAGACGACGAAGTTGAATGACCAGCGGTTTTGTGTGGGTTAAGTGTGGGGAGGGTCCACCAAAGCGAAACCCCCAGGCCTGTGACCTGGGGGTTTGGTGGGCCGCCAGGGACTCGAACCCTGAACCCGAAGATTAAAAGTCTCCTGCTCTGCCAATTGAGCTAGCAGCCCTCGCCGGGCACAGCCTACCGATCTCCACCGCAGGATGTCCTCCGGGTTGCCAACCTCACGCCGAACGGCCCCAAACCAGCTGCATCGAGAGAATCAGGCAAGAGCGAGGCCGGATCGTCGTACCAGCCAGACGCAGAACGGCCTGGAATTGGAGCAAACAACCGAACTCCGAGGAGAGCAGAAAATGCCGCTCGACCACTACGTCACCCTGGGCCGCTCGGGCCTGCGAGTCAGCCCGTTCGCCCTCGGCGCGATGACCTTCGGGGAGGACCCCGGCGCCGCCGGCTGCAGTGTCGAGGAGTCCGAACGGATCCTCAAGGCCTACCTCGACCGCGGCGGGAACTTCGTCGACACGGCCAACTTCTACACCAACGGCCACTCGGAGAAGATCCTCGGGGACTACCTCGGAACGAACCGGCAGAGCGTCGTGCTGGCGTCCAAGTTCTTCTTCAACATGCACCCCGGCGACCCCAACGGCGGCGGCGCGGGGCGGGGTGCCATCCGGCGGCAGCTCGAGCAGACGCTCCGGCGCCTCCGGACCGACTACCTCGACCTCTACTGGCTGCACAACTGGGACCGCGGCACGCCGATCGAGGAGACCATGCGGGCCCTCGACGACCTGGTGGGATCGGGCAAGGTCGGGTACATCGGGTTCTCCAACGTGCCCGCCTGGGTCACGGCGCAGGCCCAGACGATGGCCCTGCTGAACAGCTGGACGCCGCTCATCGCCCTGCAGGTCGAGTACTCGTTGCTGGAGCGGAGCGTTGAGGCGGAGATCGCTCCCATGGCGGACGGCATGGGGCTCACGCTCGTGCCGTGGAGTCCGCTCAAGAACGGGTTCCTGAGCGGCAAGTACCGGCGGAACGCGCAGGTCAGCGACTCGGAGCGGGCCAAGTACGTGGCCGGGCCGACTGAGGAGGACTTCCAGGTCATCGACGTGCTCACGGCCGTCGCCGAGCAGCAGGGCACGACTCCGGCTGCGGCCGCGCTGGCTTGGTTGCGGGCCAAGGGGGCCGTGCCGATCATCGGTGCGCGGAAGCTGGAGCACCTGGAGAGCAACCTCAGGGAAGCGACGCTCACCGAGGAGCAGCTGGCAGCGCTCGACGACGTCTCGGCACCGACTCCCAGCTATCCCGCGACGCTGCACGGCGAGGTCAGGAGGATGCTGCAGTTCGCCGGCGCCACAGTGGACGGTCAGCCGTCGGCAATCTACCCGCCGCTGCTGCAGAGCGACGTCCGCTACTGAGGTAGAGCCTGCTCCACCTCCACAACGGAAGCGTGCGCGACTGCGGCCGACCCCGTCGGGACGACAAGCTTTCCCCATCAACGGCAAGGGGAGGCAACGATGAGGAAGACGCTGGTAGGAGTGCTGGCAGCGGCCGTGCTGGTCACCGGAGCCACCGGAACGGCACTGTCCACGCCGGGTGGCAGCGGTGTGCAGAAGCAGCTCGACGGGCTCGTCAAGCAGCACGAGTTCCCGGCCGCGCTCGCCACCGTCACCGAGGCCAACGGGCGGTCGACGGCTTACGTGGCCGGCACTTCCGAGCTCGGAAAGCGCGTGCCGGTACCGAAGGACGGGCAGGTGCGGGCAGGGTCGAACACCAAGGCGTTCGTGGCCACGGTGATCATGCAGCTCGTCGGCGAGGGCAAGGTCGAACTCGACAAGCCGATCAACCACTACCTGCCGGGCGCCATCAAGGACGACCGGATCACCGTCCGCCAGTTGCTCAACCACACCAGCGGTCTCGCGAACTACACCGAGTTCCTCGGGCTCGAGAAGTTCGAGGACGTGCGGCACCGCTACCTGGAGCCGCGCGAGCTGCTCGACGCCGCCAACGCGCATCCGGTGACCGGGCAGCCGGGGGAGAAGTTCAAGTACAGCAACACGAACTACGCGCTGCTCGGCCTGCTCGCGCAGAAGGTGACCGGGCGGCCGATCTCCGAGAACGTGCAGAAGCGCATCGTCGAGAAGCTGGAGCTGCGGGACACCTACTGGCCCGGCGTCGGCGAGGAGACCATCCGAGGCAAGCACCCGCACGGGTACGCGTTGACCGGCAACGGGATCGAGGACGTCACCGAGATGGACCCGTCGTGGGGTTGGGCCGCCGGCCAGATCGTCTCCAGCACCAAGGACCTCAACACCTTCTACCGCAGCCTGCTGAAGGGTGACCTGGTCAAGAAGGCGCAGCTCGACGAGATGCAGAAGACCGTCGACACCAAGGGCGAGATGTGGCCGGGCGTCGAGTACGGACTCGGCATCGCCAGCGCGCCGCTCAGCTGTGGCGGCCGGTACTGGGGCCACGGCGGTGACATCCACGGCTTCGAGACGCGGGGTGGTGTCGCCTCCAACGGCAAGGCGGTGTCCGTTGCCGTCACGGCACTTCCGGGCACGTTCTCCGACACGCCCGAGGAAGCCGGCAAGGCCCACGACGCGGTCCTCGCCGCTCTCGACGCCGGTCTGTGCGGTGCCAAGTGATCGCCGTCGCCGCGCTCACGGCGCTGTCGCTGCTGGTCCCCCAGCAGCTCGACCAGATCGTCCAGGACCGCACGCCCGGCGTCGAGATGCACGCGAACGGGCACGACTACGCCAAGGGCAACGCCCCGCACAACGGGCAGGTGCGCATCGGCAGCATCACGAAGTCGTTCGTGGCCGTCAGCGCGCTGCAGCTGGTCGGGGAGAACAGGATCGAGCTCGACGGGCCGGTCAACAGGTACGTGCCGCACATCGCGGACAGCCGCATCACCGTCCGCCAGGTGCTCCAGCACACCAGTGGCCTGCCGGACTACGTGCTCGCGATCGGGGTCAACAAGATCGCCGACATCCGCGACCGGTACTTCGCGCCGCACGAGCTGCTCGACGCGGCACTCGCGCAGCCGCCGCTCTTCGAGCCCGGCACGAGCTACCAGTACAGCAACACGAACTACGTCGTCGCCGGCCTGATGATCCAGAAGGTCACCGGCCGCCCGATCGGCGAGGCGGTGCAGAAGGTGATCACCAAGGCGGGCTTGAAGGACACCTACTGGCCTGGCCAGGGCGAGCGGGAGATCCGCGGCCGGCACGCGAAGGTGTCGGTGAAGGCCGACCTGCTCGACCCGAACTCCCAGGTCGTCGACGCCACGAACCTCGACACGTCCAACGCCTGGGCGTCCGGGGCGATGGTCTCGACCCCGCAGGACGTCGCCAAGTTCTTCAGGACGCTCCTGACCGGCGGACTGCTGAAGAAGGCCCAGCTCGACGAGATGCGCAAGACCGTGCAGGTCGACGAGAAGAGCGCCTACGGGCTCGGCCTGGAAAGCACGAAGCTCAGCTGCGGCGGGGTCTCGTGGGGCCACGGCGGCACCATCCACGGGTGGGCGTCGCTCGGCGCGGCCACCGATGACGGCAAGTCGGCCGCGATCACGCTCACCGCGCTGCCCGGCACGTTCGGCGACGACCCGATGAACAAGCTCCAGAAGATGTCCGACGTCATGGACACCGCGTTCTGCAGGAAGTGACCGTCAGCGGGCGTACCGGAGCACCCAGAGCATCTCCTGCTCGGTGACCGGTCCGTCCGCTACGCACGCCAGCAGCCAGTCGGTCAAAGAGTCCGGATCGATGCCCGCCCCGATCAGCACCAGCTGAGTCGGGGCGTCGTCGACCGGGGTGAACGAGACGTACGCGCCGACGGTCTGCAGCATGAAGGTGCCGAGCGGGAAGCGCACGAAACCCTTGGCGCGGAACAACCCTTCGGGACGCGCGGCCAGGAAGTCCATGAACAGCTTGGGGTGCAACGGGTCCGGGCACTCGAACGACACGCTGTCGTACGACGCGTGGGTGTGCGTCGAATGGTCTTCCAGGTCGTCGAACGACAGCTGGCGCGGTCCCATGTCCGGCGGCCGGACCTCGAACAGCAACGCCGGGTCGATCTGCCCGTACGAGACCGGGAGCACCGGCGCCGAGCAGGGCAGCGTCGGCGGTGACGAGACCCGGTCGACCTTGTTCAGCACCACCAGGTCCGCCAGCGAGAGGTCGCGCTCCAGGTGCGGCACGGCGCTGAGCTCCACCGCGTCCACCACGTAGATCAGCCCGCCGTACGACACCCCCGGCGCCTGGAGCACCAGCCGCACCAGCGCCGACGGCTCGGCGAGACCTGACGCCTCGATCACGATGACGTCCAAGTCCGCCGCGGCCAGTTTCACCAGCATGTCGTCGAGCTCGGAGCCGTCCACCGCGCAGCACAGGCAGCCGTTCGACAGCGACACCATCGAGTCGACCTGCGCGGACACGGCGAACGCGTCGATGTTGATCCGCCCGAAGTCGTTCACCACGACACCGATCCGCGTGCCGCCGGACGTGCGCAGCAGGTGGTTGAGCAGGGTGGTCTTGCCGGAACCGAGGAAGCCGGCGAGCACGACGACGGGGATCACGCCGATCGAGGTTAGGCGATGAACTCCGCGTTGCGCCGCAGCACCTCGTCGACACTCCCCTCGAACGCCTCCGGGTAGACCACCAGCTCGTCGACGCCGAGGTCCTCGTACTCCCTGATCACCGGCGCCGAGAGCGGCACCAGCGCCGACACGCTGATCCGGAACCCGGCCGGCCGCTCGGGGAACCGGGCCAGGTGCCCGCGGATGTCGTCCGGCGTCCCGATGCCGAACCAGCCCTGAGCACGGGTCACCGCACGCCGGAACGCCGCAGCGCTGTGCCCGCCGACGACCACCCGGACGTTGGACGGCCGCGGGTGCGCGTCCACCCCGGAGAACGACACGAACTTCCCGGCGAACGACGGCGACGGCGCGTGCCACAGCTGGTCCATCGCGTCCAGGTACTCGTCGGTCCGCGCGCCGCGGTCGTCGAACGGCACCCCGACCGCCGTCATCTCCGGTTCCAGGTAGCCGGCGCCGACGCCGAGCGTGAAGCGCCCGCCGCTGAGCAGGTCGAGCGACGCCACCTGCTTCGCGAGCACCAGCGGGTTGCGCTGAGGCAGGATCACGATGCCCGTGGCGAGCTCGATCCGGGACGTGACCGCCGCCACATAACCGAGGTGCGCGAGCGGATCGACGATCACGGTGTCCGGTTCGGACGGTGACGGATCGACTCGCGGTGACGGCAGCACGACGTGATCAGACGCCCACCAGGAGTGGTACCCGAGCGACTCGGCCAGCTGGGCCAGCCGCCGAGTCTCGTCCGGCCGCGCCGCGTCGCCGATGTTGAGGCCCTGCACACCGATGTCCATGCCGGTCCAAACCATCGATTTCCATCGATCATTCCGGAAAGTGCAACGGATTCGGAAGTTTTCGCATCAGAGTGGCTGAGAGGGGGCGACGATGACCGAGTTCCTGGCCGCCGCGGTGGCTTTCCCGACCGCGGTGTTCAGCCTGCTCGTGGTCGTGGTGCTGGCGTACTGGCTCACGGTCGCGTTGGTGGGCCTGGACTTCGACGCCCCCGTCCTTCCGATCTCGATCTCGGTGTTCGTGCTGGTCACGTGGTTCGCCGCGCTGGTCGGCACGGTGCTGACACCCGAGGGCAAGCTCCGCTACGCCGTGCTCGGGGGCGCGGTACTGGTGGGCGCGCTGCTCACGCGGGTTCTCCTGATCCCGGTCAGGAACTGGACGAAACCGGAGAAACCCGCCTCCCGCAACGACTTCGTGGGCCGCACCGCGATCGTCAGGACGGTGCGGGTCACCGAGAACTACGGGCAGGCCGAGGTCACCGCCGACGACGGCGGTACGGCGGTCGTGCAGGTGCGAGCGGCTCAGAGCACCGATCTGAAAGCGGGACAGACCGCGCTGATCTTCGACTACGACGCCGAGGGCGAGTTCTTCTGGGTCGTGGACATCACCACAGGGGGCTGACACATGGGCGCCATCTCAACAGGTTTGGTCGTGCTGATCGCGGGGATCGTGGTCGTGCTGATCCTGGCGATGATCACGCTGAGCAGGTTGTTCAAGAAGTGCGAGCAGGGCAAGGCGCTCATCGTCTCGAAGATGCGCAAGGTCGACGTGACCTTCACGGGCACGGTCGTCCTCCCGGTCCTGCACCGGTGCGAGACGATGGACATCTCGGTGAAGACCATCGAGATCCGCAGGGCCGGCAACGAGGGCCTGATCTGCAAGGACAACATCCGCGCCGACATCCGCATCACGTTCTTCGTGCGGGTCAACAAGACCGTCGAGGACGTCATCAAGGTCGCGCAGGCGATCGGCACCGAACGCGCGAGCCACGAGCAGACGTTGCAGGAGCTGTTCAACGCCAAGTTCTCCGAGGCGCTCAAGACCGTCGGCAAGCAGCTCGACTTCGTCGACCTCTACACCCACCGCGACGAGTTCCGCGACCGGATCGTGCAGGTCATCGGCACCGACCTCAACGGCTACAGCCTCGAGGACGCGGCCATCGACTACCTGGAGCAGACGCCGCTCAAGCAGCTCGACCCCGCGAACATCCTGGACGCGCAGGGCATCCGCAAGATCACCGAGCTGACCGCGATCGAGCACGTCAGGACCAACGAGTTCACCCGCAACGAGGAGAAGGAGATCACGCGCCAGAACGTCAGCGCGCGTGAGGCGATCCTCGAGCTCGAACGACGCCAGGCCGACGCGGAGATCAAGCAGCGCAGGGAGATCGAGACCGCCCGCGCGCAGCAGGAGGCCGAGACGCAGAAGGTGCAGGCCGAGGAACGCCTCAAGGCCAACACCGCGTTCATCCGCACCGAAGAACAGCTCGGCATCCAGAACGAGAACAAGGCCCGCGAGATCGCCGTGGCGGAGAAGAACCGCGAGCGCGTGATCGCCGTCGAGACCGAGCGCATCGAGAAGGACCGCATGCTGGAGGTCATCGCCCGCGAACGCGAGACGTCGCTGCGCCTGATCGAGAAGGACAAGGAGCTCGAGCACGAACGCCGCGCGATCGCCGACCTGGTGCGCGAGCGGGTCGCCGTCGAGAAGACCGTGGCCGAGCAGGAGGAGAACATCAAGAAGCTGCGCGCGGTCGAGGAGGCCGAGCGCGAGCGCCAGCAGATCGTCATCCGTGCCGAGGCCGAGGCGCAGGAGTCGCTGGTCAAGGACATCAAGGCCGCCGAGGCCGCGGAACAGGCCGCGCAGCACAAGGCCCGCGAGGCGGTCGTGCTCGCCGAGTCGCGCAACAAGGCAGCCGACCTCGACGCCCGCTCCAAGATCCGGCTCGCCGAGGGCACGCAGGCGGAGGCCGCCGCGAAGGGCCTGGCGGACGCGCTGGTCAAGGAACGGGACGCCGCCGCGTCCGAGGCCCTCGGCCGCGCCGAGGCCGTGGTGGACCGCGAGAAAGCGCTGGCCGACGCCGAGGGCATCAAGGAACGCCTCAAGGGCGAGGCGGAGGGCCTGTCGCACAAGGCGGAGGCCATGGCCGCGCTCGACACCGCCACCCGCGAGCACGAGGAGTACCGCCTGCGCCTCGAAGCGGAGAAGGAGATCCGCCTCAAGGGCATCGACGTGCAGCGCCAGGTCGCCGAGGCCCAGGCCATGGTCCTCGCGGCCGGGCTGGAGAAGGCCGACATCGACATCGTCGGCGGCGACACGATGTTCTTCGACAAGATCGCCGCCTCCATCACCGCGGGCAAGCAGGTCGACAGCTTCGTCGGCAACTCGGACGTCGTGCAGGCGCTGGGCGCCAAGTGGATGGACGGCACGAACAACTTCCCCGAGGACCTGACCAAGATCCTCAGCTCGTTCTCCACCGGTGACGCGCAGAACATCGCCGCCGCGATCGCGCTGACCCAGATGGCCAAGAACAACGGCCAGCCCGCATGACAGTGCCCACCTCTTCTGGTCTGGACGCAGGGACCTACGAGGTGCTGCGAGCCCGGCTGGCCGACCAGGCGGCCGGGCTCGCGAAAAGCACCGAGGCGCTGAACGCCCAGCGCGTCGAGACCTTCGGCAGCACGGCCCTGGAGCTCGTCGCCACCGAACGCATCCGCACCGAGAACAACTGCGTGCCACGCGACATGGTGGCACTCGGCGACGTGATGTTGTTCGGCTACAACGTCTTCATGGGCCTCAAGCCCGAGACGGCGGTCGGCGACGTCTTCGCGGTGCACGACAGGGACTTCGCGACGGTCGAGGCGGAGTTCCTGAACGACCCGAGGTTCCGCAACGACTTCGCCGAGCTCTACCGGTACTACCGCGAGACCCGGCTGCTGCAGCTGCGGGTCGTCGAGCAACGGCTGCTCGCGGTGTTCCAGACCGGCGCGCGGATCGAGGACATCCGCGTGCTGCGCTGGGACGTCGCGGTCGACGGCACGGTCACCTACGTCGACAACCGCGGCGACCGCGACCACGTCTTCCCGCCCTCGCACGACTTCACGTGGGTCGAGACGACCCGCGAGCAGCACGTGCTGGGCAGGCACCCGCACATCGCGATCGACGGCGAGGTGTTCGTCGAGACCGTCGGCGGCACGCTGACCGTCAAGATCGAGAACAACACCGAGTCCGGCGAGGGCGTCTACTCCGAGCCCGTCGACGAACCGCTCCAGAGCCTCGCCGACGCCGAGATCCACTACGCCCGCGTCGGCCCGCTGATCCTGCTCAGGATCCTGCCGTACAAGGAGACCGCCCACCGGCACCTGGTCTTCAACACCCGCACCAAGGAGGTCACCCGGCTCGACGGCATCGGCCAAGCCTGCCAGCGCCTTCCCGAGGACCAGGGGATCATCTTCCCCGGCGGCTACTACCTGGTCACCGGCGCCGACAAGACGTTCGACTTCGACACCGACGAGCTGGAGTTCGAACGGGTCGTCCGGTCCGCCAACGGTGAGGACGTCCTCTACGTCTTCCACGCCCGCCGCGAGGGCCGCAGCCTCCTGCTGCCCTACAACGTGATCCGCAAAGAGGTCGCGACCCCGCTGGTCTGCCACGGCTACTCGCTCTTCGCCGACGGCACGCTGGTCATCTTCCGCGAGACCGGCTCCGAACCGGTGCGCGTGCACCCGATGCAGGTCTGGCGCACGCCTTTCGTGCAGGACGAGGTGCTGCCCGAGCACGCGGGCCCGCTCGCCCGCATCGGCAACGCCGAGCTCGTCCGCGGCATTTCGGACTGCCTGTCCATCACCAGGATGAGCGCGGAGATGACGCCGAGCGCGCCGGTGTTCGAGGGCCTCATCGCCCTGTGCACCAGGGTGGTCGACGGCGTGTTCTGGCTCGACGAGCTCGGGCTCAGACAGGACGTCCTCGCCGTCAGAGCCACCGCCGAACAGGTGCTGGACGAGTTCGAGGCCGTCCGCAAGCTCACCGACCACGCCGCCGAGCAGCTCCACGAGGCCGGCGAGAAGCTGGCTAGCCTCGTCCGGCTGGCCAGGTCGGCGGCCCCGCGGAGCGCCGACGAGTGGGTGCGCCTGCTCGCCGACCTGCGGTCCGCCCAGGGCCGGCTGATCACGCTGAAGGACCTGAAGTACGTCGACCTCGCCGAGATCGACCGCCGCGAGGCCGAACTGGTCGACGAGCTCGGCGCGTCGGCGAGGAGGGCCGTCGCGTTCCTCAGCGGCGGGGACGCGTTCGCCCAGTACCACGACGAGATCAGCCGGATCGCGGACGCGGAGCTGAAGACCGCGGCCGAGGCGACGCCGTTGCGCGAACGGCTCGCGCAGCAGCAGGCGGGACTGGAGGTGCTGACCGAGGTCGTCAGCACGCTCGACGCCGCCGACACGACGACCCGCACGCAGATCCTCGCGAGCATCGGCGAGGTGCTCGCCGCCGTCAACCGCGCACGGGCCACTGTGGACGGTCGCAGGGCGCGGCTCGCCGGCGCCGAGGGCCGCGCCGAGTTCGCCGCTGAGTTCGCGCTGCTCGGCCAGGCCGTCACGGGCGCGCTGTCGGTCGCGGACACCCCGCAGCGCTGCGACGACCAGCTCGGCAGGCTGTTGCTCCAGCTGGAGAACCTGGAGTCGCGGTTCGGCGAGTTCGACGACTTCCTCGCCCAGGTCGGCGCCAAGCGCACGGACGTCTACGA
>NZ_DASVFL010000362.1:0-35571 GCF_036380075.1 Lentzea sp.
TCGCGCCGTGCAGAAACAGCACCTCGTCGGTGAACAGTTCGCGCAGATAGCGCTGCAGGTGTTTGCCCATTTCGGCGTACTGCGTGAAGATCAGCGCGCGATCCTCGGTGCTGTACACCTCTTCCAGCATCTCGGTCAGCCGGGTCAGCTTGCCGCTGCGGCCCTGCAGCGCTTCCAGGCCGAGCGCCTCGCCCTCCTTGAGGAAGTGCGCCGGGTGGTTGCAGATCTGCTTGAGGCCGGTGAGCAGCTTCAGCACGAGTCCGCGCCGGGCGATGCCGTCGGAGGAGGCGATCCGGTCGAGGGTCTCGCGGGTGAGCGCCTCGTAGAGCGCGGCCTGGTCGGTGGTCAGCGAGACGGGCAGGTCGGTCTCGGTCTTGGCGGGCATTTCGGGGGCGACGCCGGGGTCGGACTTGCGGCGGCGCAGCAGGAACGGGCGCACGACCTTGGTGAGGGTGTCGTCGGGTCGCGGCCAGCGGGCGCGGAACGCGCGGTGGGTGCCGAGCAGGCCCGGTGTCGTCCAGTCCAGGATGGACCACAGCTCCGGCAGCGAGTTCTCCACCGGCGTGCCCGAGAGCGCGACGCGGGCGGCGGCGGGGATGCGGCGCAGTGCCTTGGCGGTGCCGGAGTGCGGGTTCTTGACGTGCTGGGCCTCGTCGGCGACGAGCATGCCCCAGTCGTGCTGCCGCAGGGTTTCGGCGTCCAGGCGCATGGTGCCGTAGGTCGTGAGGACGACGCCGGAGGTGGCGAGCGTCCGGTGTGGACCGTGGTAGCGGGTGACCGGGGTGCCGGGGGCGAAGCGGCGGATCTCGCGTTCCCAGTTGCCCAGCAGCGAGGCCGGGCAGACGACGAGCGTCGGGTGCGGGTGGTCGCGGTGCAGGTGCAGGGCGATGAGAGTGATGGTCTTGCCCAGGCCCATGTCGTCGGCGAGGCAGGCGCCCAGGCCGAGGCCGGTCAGGTGGGCGAGCCAGCGCAGGCCGTGCAGCTGGTAGTCGCGCAGCCGCGCCCGCAGCGCGGCGGGCTGACCGATCTCGGGGATGTCGGCGATGGCCGCGGTGAGGCTGTGCGGGGCGACGTCGACGCGGTCGCCGTCGATGACCGCGGTGCCGGTGAGCGCGGCGGTGACGGCCTGGACGGCGGTGATCGGCTTGAGCGCGCGCCGGACCCTGGCGCGCAGCGCGGGGTCGACGAGGACCCACTGGTCGCGCAGCCGCACGAGCGGGCGGGCGGCCTCGGCGACGAGGTCCCGCTCGGCGTCGGTGAGCGCGTCGCCGCCGAGGTCCAGCTGCCAGCGCAGCGAGAGCAGGCCGCCCGCGTCGAAGCGTCCGCTGTGCTCGCCGATGACGGCTTTCGCGGACAGCGTGGTGGTGAGGTCGCGGGGCCAGTGGACCTCGATGCCGGTGCCGAGCAGCTCGGCGACCTCGTCGTCGGTGAGGTCGGCCCGGTCGAGCAGGCGCTGCAGCGGAGGCCAGCCGAGGCGCGCGATCGCGCGGACGGCGGCGAGCTCGCGGCCGGAGCCCCGCACGTCGCGCGGGTGGGGGTCGGTGACGGCGCGGACCTGCACGATGCCGCGGAACCGCTGGTCGTCGGTGGTCTCGACGCGCACGGACAGGGTGATCTGCTCGTCGGCCCACGCGGCCAGCCCCGCAACGTCGTGGACCTCGGTGCTCGCGAACGGTCCGTCGCCACCGCCGCGGGGCAGCGCGTCGGCGACGGCGTCGAGGAACCGGCGCAGCTCGTCGTAGTCGCCGTGGGCGGCGAGCCGGCGCAGGTGCAGCTCGTCGGCGTGGTCGAGCGGCCCGACGCGCCAGGTGTCGTGGTGCGCGGGCGTCACGCCGGGGACGATGCGGCCGCGGGCGACGAGGGTGAGCGCGGTCGCGGCGGCCACACCCCAGTAGTCGTCGCGCCGCAGCACCTCGGGCAAGGCTTCGAGCAGCGGTTTTCCGTCGAGCTGACCGAGTCGGGGCGGGTCGGCGGGCGTGAACACACCTTGTACCGTACAGCATACGGTACGGTAGGGTCGGCTGGTGATCGAACACACGGGCAGCGGTGACCCGGCGCGGACGCTGGCGTTGCTGTGGCGCACGCAGGAGCGGACCAGCCGCCGGGGCAAGCCGGACCTGAGCGTGGACCGCATCGTGCGGGCGGGGATCGCGCTGGCCGACGCCGACGGGCTCAAGGCCCTGTCGATGCGGCGCGTGGCCGAGTCGCTGGGTGTGGGGACGATGTCGCTCTACACCTACGTGCCGGGCAAGGGCGAGCTCGTCGACGTCATGGTCGACACCGTGCAGGCCGCCACCGGCCGCGAACTGTCGGACGGCTGGCGCGCGCATCTGGTGTACGTGGCGCGGGAGAACCTCGCCCTGTACCGGCGGCACCCGTGGTTGTTGCAGGTGGCGCCGTCGCGGACGGTGCTGGGGCCGCAGGTGGCGGCGAAGTACGACTTCGAGCTGCGCGGCCTGGAGGGCGTCGGCCTGTCCGACGTGGAGATGGACTCGGTGCTGAACCTGGTGCTCGGGCACGTGCAGAACTCGGCGCGGGGCCTGACCGCGGCGGCGGTGACCGAGAAGGAGACCGGGCTGACCGACCGGCAGTGGTGGGACGCGGCGGCGCCGTTCCTGATGACGGTGTTCGACCCCGCCCGCTACCCCGTCGCCGCCCGCGTCGGCGGCGCCGTCGGGGAGGCGCACCAGAGCGCGTTCAGCCCGGAGCACTCGTTCGAGTTCGGGCTGGAGATGATCCTCGGCGGCGTGGAGCGGCTGGTGCGGTCGCGCGGTTAGTTACGCGTGGGTGACACCTCGCGGGATGCGTCGCCAATCCGCACGTGGTGTCCTCCGGTTGCCTACAGTTACGCCACGCCGATCAACCTGCCGTGGGAGGCCCGCTCGTGGTGATCGACTCGCAGCCGCGGCAGGCGCTGGTGCGCCGGGTGACCGGTCTGGCGCGGTCGACCCCGGGCCGGCTCGGCCTGATCGTCGTGGTGCTGGTCGTCGCGGGCCTGGCGAGCGGCTGGCTGTCGACGTGGAGCGTGAACCGGCAGGAACGGGCGCTGGAGGACCTGGCGACCCGGTCCGAGCCCCTGGCCCACGCGGCGCAGGAGGTCTACCGGGCGTTGCAGGACGCCGACGCGACGGCGGCGAGCGCGTTCCTGTCCGGCGGCCTGGAACCGCCGCAGCTGCGGGAGCGCTACGAGAAGGACATCGCGCAGGCGCAGGCGGCGCTGTCGGTCGCGACGGCCTCCTCCCCCGACCTGACGACGACGCTGTCGGCGCAGCTGCCGGTCTACACCGGCCTGATCGAGACGGCCCGGGCCGGCAACCGGCAGGGCTTCCCCGTCGGCGCGGCCTACCTGCGCGAGGCCTCCGGCCTGATGCGCACCCAGCTGCTGCCGGCGGCGCAGGAGCTGTACCGGGCGGAGACCGACCGGGTCGGCAAGGCCCAGGACGAGGCGGACTTCCCGCTGGTGCCGGTGCTGGTCGCGCTGGCGTTCGTGGTCGCGCTGGTGCTGGCGCAGGGCTACCTGACCCGCAAGACGAACCGGCTGCTCAACGTGGGCCTGCTGGTCGCGACGGGCGCGGCGGTGCTGTCGCTGCTGTGGGTGACGACGGTGTCGGTGCTGGTGATGAACAACGTGTCGGACTCGCGCACGGCGTCGGCGAAGGTCGACGTGCTCGCGCAGGCGCGGATCGCGACGCTGACCGCCCGCGGCGAGGAGACGCTGACCCTGGTCGCCCGCGGCGCGGGGCAGAGCTACGAGAAGAACTTCGTCGAGGTCTCCGAACGCCTGCAGGGCCTGCTGGAGCAGGCGCGGCGCCTGGACGACACCGAGGCCGTCGGCCAGGCCACCACGCACTTCCGGCAGTGGCAGCAGGTGCACCAGCGCATCCGCGAGGCCGACGACGCCGGCCAGTACACCGAGGCGGTGGCGTTGATCGGCGACCCGGCGTTCGACTCGCTGGACCAGGACCTGGTGCGCTCGATCGGCGAGGCGCGGCAGGACTTCAGCGACGAGGTGGCGGTGGCGCGGACGTCGCTGGCGGGCACGGTGGCCGGGGTGGTGGTGCTGGCGTTGGTCGGCGCGACCGGGGTGACGACGGGGTTGTGGCAGCGGCTCAAGGAGTACCGGTGAGGAGACTGGCACTGGCGGGTGTGCTCCTGCTGGGCGCGTGCACGGCGGGCCCAGCTCCGAGCGAGGTCGTCCCCCGCGGCGCCCCGGCCCCGCAACCGGCGGGCGCGAGCACCGTGACGGCGGCGCCGAGCAGCCGGCCGGACCCGGCGCCGTCGTGCGACGCCACGGCGAGCCTGCGGCCGGGCGCGCTGCCGGCGGCCGGGCAGATGCCGGCGGGGTCGACGATGGAGCGGATCGTGCAGCGCGGCCGGTTGATCGCCGGGGTCGACCAGAACTCGTACCTGATGGGGTTCCGCAACTCCTTCACCGGCGAGATCGAGGGCTTCGACGTCGACGTGGCGCGGCAGATCGCGAAGGCGCTGTTCGGGGACGAGAAGAAGGTGCAGTTCAAGGTCGTCACGTCGGCCGAGCGGATCCCGATGCTCAAGAGCGGCGCCGTGGACGTCGTCGTGCGCACGATGACGATCACCTGCGACCGGCTGCGCGACGTCGACTTCTCGCAGGTCTACTACCAGGCCGGGCAGCGGGTGCTGGTGCGCCGCAACTCCGGCATCGGCGGCGTGGAGGGGCTCGCGGACAAGCGGGTGTGCGTGGCGTCGGGGTCGACGTCGCTGGGCAACGTCGTGACCAGGGCCGGGACGACGGTGAGCGTGCCGAACTGGACGGACTGCCTGGTGATGCTGCAGCAGGGGCAGGTGGACGCGATCTCCACCGACGACACCATCCTGGCGGGTCTGGCGGCGCAGGACCCGTACACCGAGGTGGTGGGGTCGCGGTTCACCGACGAGTCGTACGGGGTGGGGATCCCGAAGGGGCAGGAGGACCTGGTCCGGTTCGTCAACGGCGTGCTGGAGCGGATGCGGTCCGACGGGACGTGGCGCGGGATCTACGACCGGTGGCTGGGCAGGCTGGGCCCGGCACCGGCGCCGCCCGCCGGTCGTTATCGGGACTAGGGGGTCGAGATGGCTGACGAGGTGGACCTGCCCGAGACGGGGCCGTCGACGGCACCGGGCACCGCGCCCTGGTCGGCGTCGCAGGAGGCGTCGCGTTCCAGTTCGGGACGGGTGCGGCGCGGCAGTGCGCGGTCGATGAGCCGGGGCCGGTTGGGCGCGGGACTGGTCGAGGTGCCGCGGGTGCCGTACCGGGACCCGGCGACGGCGGTGCTCGAGCACCCCGAGGTGCCGGAGGCGAAGCGGTTCTGCTCGCGGTGTGGCAAGAAGGTCGGGCGGGCGAGGGACGGCAACCCGGGCCGGGTGGAGGGGTTCTGCCCGCAGTGCGGGCACGCCTACTCGTTCACGCCGAAGCTCGCGCCCGGTGAGGTGCTGCACGACCAGTACGAGGTGCTCGGGTGCCTGGCGCACGGCGGCCTGGGGTGGCTGTACCTGGCGCTCGACCACGCGGTGAGCGACCGGTGGGTGGTGCTCAAAGGCCTGCTCGACTCGGGTGACGCCGACGCGATGGCGGCGGCGCTGGCGGAGCGGCGGTTCCTGGCCGAGGTCGAGCACCCGAACATCGTGAAGATCCACAACTTCATCCGTCACGAGAACGGCGCCAGCGGCAAGCTCGTCGAGTACATCGTGATGGAGTACGTCGGCGGCGAGTCCATCAAGGACATGATCACGCGCCGGCGCCGGGAGGGCCGCGGGGACGAGGCGCTGCCGCTGGCGCAGGCCATCGCCTACGTGCTGGAGATCCTGCCGGCGATGGGATACCTGCACGGGGTGGGGTTGCTGTACTGCGACTTCAAACCGGACAACATGATCCACACCGAGGAGCAGCTCAAGCTGATCGACCTGGGCGCGGTGCGGCGCATCGACGACCACCACTCCCCCATCTACGGCACGGTCGGCTACCAGGCGCCGGAGATCGGCACGATCGGGCCGTCGGTGTTCTCCGACGTGTACACGGTCGGGCGGGCGCTGGCGGTGATGAGCTTCCCGTTCGACTTCCGCGGCACGTGCAAGGACCGGCTGCCCTCGGCGCAGGAGCAACCGCTGCTGGCGCGGTTCTCCTCGTTCCACCGGTTCCTGCTGCGCGCCACGAACCCGAACCCGGAGCTGCGGTTCTGCAGCGCCGAGGAGATGGCCGAGCAGCTCACCGGCGTGCTGCGGGAGGTGCTGGCGCTGCAGGACGGCGTGCCGCGGCCGGGCCTGTCGCGGCAGTTCACGCCGGAACGCCGCCGCTTCGGCGTGGAGGGGGAGCTCGACCTGCGGGAGGTGGCGCTGGCGTTGCCGGCGCCGAGCGTGAGCACCTCGGACGCGGCCGCGTCGTGGCTGGCGACGGCGACGACGTCGGACCCGGCGGGCCTGCGCAAGGCACCGGAGGTGACGGTGGAGGTGCGGCTGCGGATCGTGCGGGTGCTGATCGAGTCCGGCGACACCGCGGCGGCGCTGCGGGAGCTGGAGGCGCTGACGGCGCCGTCGATGTTCGACGAGCCGGAGCTCGACCCGGCGGAGGACTGGCGGCCCGACTGGTACCGGGGCCTGGCGGCGCTGGTGGACCGGCGGCCCGGTGACGCGCTGGGGTTCTTCGACGCGGTGTGCTCGGCGGTGCCGGGCGAGGCGGCGCCGAAGCTCGCGCTGGGCGTGTGCGCGGAAGCCGTCGGCGACGGCGGGGCCGCGGCCGGCTGGTACGAGCTGGTGTGGCGCACGGACCACTCGTACGTGTCGGCGGCGTTCGGTCTGGCGCGGGTGCTGCTCGCGTGCGGTGACCGTGCGCGAGCGGTCGAGGTGCTCCTGTCGGTCCCGGACACATCTTCACAACACTTGCCGGCGCAGATCGCGGCGGTGCGCGCGCAGCTCGGCGACTGCGCCGCCGAGGACCTCGTCGCGGCCGGGGAACGGTTGCGGGACTTGGACATCGACGTCGCGTCGCACACGCAGCTGTCGGCGGAGGTGCTGGAGGCGGCGTACCACTACGTGACCCGCAATCAGGCCGCCGAGGGCAGGGTGCTGGACTGTGCACTCTCCGAACACGAGCTTCGGCTGGGTCTGGAGCGTCGCTACCGCACGCTCGCCCGGTTCGCTGCCACGCCGGAGGAACGGATCGCATTGGTGGACCGCGCGAACGCGGTAAGGCCTAGGACGTTGGTTTGATGGACACCCTGAAGTGCCCGGAGTGCTTCGCGCCCGTCGCGCCGGAAGACCGGTTCTGCGAGGCGTGCGGGCGCAACCTGCTGGTCCGCCGCACGCCGCTGGGCGGGCCGACCGGTCCCGCGCAGGCGTCGTGCATCCTGTGCGGCTCGCCCGACATCGACGACGAGGACTACTGCACCCAGTGCGGCCGTCACCAGCCTTCGGCGCGTGACCGGGTCGAGTACGCGCTGGGACCGGTGTCCGGTGTGTCGGACCGGGGCAAGCGCCGGGCCCGCAACGAGGACTCGATGGCGTTCGGCACGGTCGCGGGCAAGGGTGTCGCGGCGGTGGTGTGCGACGGCGTGGCGTCCTCGGAGCGGGCCGAGCAGGCCTCGCAGGCCGCCGCGGACGCCGCGGTGGACGTGCTGATCAACGCGTTGATCGACTCGGCGGACCCGGAGCAGGCGATGGTCGACGCCGTCGCCGCGTCGTGCTTCGCGGTCGAGCAGCTGGTGGAGGCCGAACCGGTGGAGACGGGCGGCCGGGGCGTGGCGCCGTCGTGCACGTTCGTGTCCGCGCTGGTGACCGGCGACTCGGCGACGATCGGCTGGGTCGGCGACAGCCGCGCCTACTGGCTGTCGGCGGAGGGCTCCAAGCAGCTCACGACGGACGACACGTGGGCGGCGCAGCTGGTCGCGGAGGGCGTGCTGACCGAGGAGCAGGCGCGCACGGACCGCCGCGCGCACGTGCTGTCGCGGTGGATCGGCGCGGACGCGGGCCCGGTGGTGCCGCAGGTCGTGACGCTGCCGCTGACCTCGCCGGGGGTGTTCCTGCTGTGCTCGGACGGGCTGCACAACTACCGGCCGGAGCCGCAGGACCTGGAGCCGCTGCTGGGGTCGGGTCCGGAGGAGTACGTGAAGGTGGCGCTGGACGCGGGCGGCCACGACAACATCACCGTCGTGCTGGTGCCGTTCGCACCGGCCGACTGAGCTCGGGGAGACGACGAGAGTGACTGCTGGGCGCGGGACGACCGTGGACGTGAGGACCGCCGACGGTGTCGCGGACGCCTACGTGGCGCATCCGGACGGCGACGGTCCCTTCCCCGCCGTGCTGCTGTACATGGACGCGTTCGGCCTGCGGCCGCACCTGGAGACGATGGCCGACCGGCTCGCGGCGGCCGGCTACCTGGTGCTGGTGCCGAACGTGTTCTACCGCGCCGGCCGGGCACCGGTGGTCGAGCTGCCCGACTACATCGACCCGGCGGCCAGGCCCGGGCTTTTCGAGCAGATCATGCCGATGCTGCGGTCGCTGACGCCGCAGCGGCTGATGAGCGACGCGCGGGCGTACCTGGAGTGGCTGGCCGGCTCGCCGCTGGCCGCCGACGGCCCGGTCGGGATCACCGGCTACTGCATGGGCGCCGGGCTGGCGCTGCGCACGGCGGGCACCTACCCGGACCGGGTGGCCGCGGCGGCGGGCTTCCACGGCGCGCACCTGGCCTCGGAGGCGGACGACAGCCCGCACCTGCTGGCCGGCAGCGTCACGGCGGAGCTGTACTTCGCGCACGCCGACCAGGACTCGGCGATGCCGGTCGAGCAGATCGACCGGCTGGAGAAGGCGCTCACCGAGGCCGGTGTGACGCACCGGTGCGAGGTCTACGCGGGCGCGCACCACGGCTACACCCAGGCCGACACGGCCGCCTACGACGCCGAGGCCGCCGAGCGGCACTGGACGGAGCTGCTGGCGCTGTTCGAGCGCACGCTGCGCCGGAACTGACCTTCCTCACCCACGTGGTCACGGGCCGTTGAGAGGGCCGGTGTTGATCGCGGTGGCGGTGGTTGTCACCATCGTCGCCGTGGTCTTCGCCTTTCAGCGCAAGCTGGTCTACTTCCCCTCCCCCGGTCCGCTGCCGTCCGCCGGGGAGGTGCTGGCCGGTGGCCGGGACGTCCGGCTGGTGACGGCCGACGGCCTGCTGCTCGACGGCTGGCACTTCGAGGTGCCGGACGCGCCGGCGACGGTGGTCGTGTTCCCCGGCAACGGCGGCAACCGCGAAGGCCGGGCACCGCTGGCCCGTCAGCTCACGGCGCGGGGCCTGTCGGTGCTGCTGTTCGACTACCGCGGTTACGGCGGCAACCCGGGCAAGCCCACCGAGGAGGGCCTGACCTACGACGCGCGGGCGGCGCTGGACCTGGTCGACGGGCCGGTGGTGTTCTTCGGCGAGTCGCTGGGCGCGGCGGTGGCGGTCGAGCTCGCGACCCACCGGGCGCCGAAGGGCCTGGTGCTGCGCTCGCCGTTCACGTCGCTGGCCGCGGCCGGATCGCACCACTACCCGTGGCTGCCGGTGAAGATGCTGTTGCAGGACAAGTACCCGCTGCTGGAGCGGGTGTCCGCTGTGGACGTGCCGACGGTGGTGCTGCTGGGCACGGCGGACTCGGTGGTGCCGCCCGCGCAGAGCCGCGAGGTGGCGACGGCGGCACGGGCGAAGCTCGTCGAGATCGCCGGCGCCGACCACAACGACGAGGTGCTCACCTCGGGCCCGCAGGTCGTCGACGCGATCGTGTCGGTCAGCTAGGCGCGATCTCGCCGGAGCCGCGCGGCACGAGCGATGCGGGCACGACGGCGTGCACGGGCGGTGAGGTGTCGCCGTCGATGCGGGCGAAGACGAGCTCGGCGGCTTTGCGGCCGATGCCGGGGACGTCCTGGCGCACGACGGTGATGCCGGGGTCGAGCATGTCGGCGAGCGGGAAGTCGTCGAACCCGATCACGGCGACGCGGCGGTGCAGGTCGTGGGCGCGCAGCACGCGCATGGCGCCGACGGTGACGAGGTTCTGGGCGGTGAACAGGGCGGTGGGCGGCCGGTCGAGGCCGAGCAGCGCGGCGGTGGCGGCAGCGGCGAGGTCGGCGCCGTGCAGGTCGGTGCGCACGAGCTCGCCGCGCAGCGCCACCCCGGCCCGGGCGAGGCCTTCGAGGTAGCCGGTGTAGCGCTCCTGGCTGGTCCACAGGGTGCGGCGGTCGCCGAGGAACGCGATGTCGCGGTGGCCGAGCGCGGCCAGGCGCAGCACGGCGTCGCGGGAGCTGTCGCGGTTGGTGGTGGTGACGCAGTCGGTGCCGCCGAAGGTGGGCGGCCGGTCGACGAGCACCATCGGGGTGCCGCGTTCGCGTTCCTGCTGCAGGGCGTCCTGGTGGCCGCCGGCGGCCATGACGACGACGCCGTCGACGCGGCGCCCGGACAGCGACAGCAGCAGTTCGCGTTGCAGGGCGTGGTCGTCCTCGTTGCTGCCGGCGAGCACGAGGACGCCGCTGTGGCGGGCGCGGTCCTCGACGGCGCGCAGCAGGGCCGCGTCGAACGGGTTGGACAGGTCCTCGAACAGCACGCCGATGGTGGCGCTGCGCCGGTCGGAGCGGCGCAGGCTGCTGGCGGTGAGGTCGGGCCGGTAGCCGAGGGTGCGGGCGGCGGCGCGGACGCGGTCGGCGACCTCGGTTCCGGCGCCGGGCAGGCCGTTGATGACGCGGGAGACGGTCTTGGTGCTGACCTTGGCGAGCGCGGCGACGTCGCGCATGGTGGGTTCGCGTCTGCCGGCTGCGGGGTCCATGGCCACGTCCTTTGGACTCTTGCGTCAACGATGACGTGAACGGTATACCCGATCAGGTCCACGCGTAGCTGCTCTTCCGTTACTCACGGTGAGACTGCGGAGTGTTGGCTACGTCAACGTTGACGTAGGAGTTGTCATGCGCAGAACTGTCGGGGTTGTCGGCGCAGCGGCGTTGCTCGTGCTCACCGCGTGCGGAGGTGGTGGCTCGTCCGGCGGCGGGTCGACACTGGTGGGGCTGGTCACGAAGACGGACACGAACCCGTTCTTCGTGAAGATGAAGGAGGGCGCGCAGCAGGCGGCGTCGTCCTCGGGGGCGACGGTGCAGTCGTTCGCGGGCAAGCAGGACGGCGACAACCAGACGCAGGTCGATGCGGTGGAGAACCTGATCGCGTCGGGCGCGAAGGGCATCCTGATCACGCCGAGTGACTCGAAGGCGATCGTGCCGTCGGTGGACAAGGCGCGGGCGGCGGGTCTGCTCGTGATCGCACTCGACACGCCGCTGGAGCCGGCGAGCGCGGCGGACGCGACGTTCGCGACGGACAACTTCAAGGCCGGTCTGCTGATCGGGCAGTGGGCGAAGGCGACGTTCGCGAAGAACGGCAAGCAGGCGAAGATCGCGCTGCTGGACCTCAACCCCAACCAGGTGTCGGTGGACGTGCAGCGCGACCAGGGGTTCCTGGAGGGCTTCGGCGTCGACGTGAAGGACCGCAACCGCATCGGCGACGAGTCCGATCCGCGGATCGTGGGCCACGACGTCACCAACGGCGATCCGGCCGGCGGCCGCACGGCGATGGAGAACCTGCTGCAGAAGGACCCCGGGATCACGCTGGTCTACACGATCAACGAGCCGGCGGCGGCGGGCGCGTACGAGGCGTTGAAGGCCGCGGGCAAGGAGAAGGACGTCGTGATCGTGTCGGTCGACGGCGGCTGTCCGGGCGTGAACAACGTCAAGGCCGGGGTGATCGGGGCGACGTCGCAGCAGTACCCGCTGAAGATGGCGCAGCTGGGCGTGGAGGCGGTCACGAAGTTCGCGCAGGACGGGTCGAAGCCGCAGAACACCGACACCGGCGTCACCCTGATCACCGACCAGCCCGCGGACGGCGTCGAGTCGAAGGACTCGGCGTTCGGTCTGCAGAACTGCTGGGGCTGAGCCGTGACGGCCGTGGTGCAGGCCCCCGCGGAGCGGGACCGGTCGGTGCTGGGACGGGTGCAGCACGTGCTGCACGCGCAGGCGACGATCGGCCCGGCGGTGGTGCTGCTGGTGGCGGTGGTGGTGTTCGCGCTGCTGTCGGACCGGTTCCTGACGCCGGGCAACATCTCGCTGGTGCTGCAGCAGGTGGCGGTGGTGGGGACGCTGGCGGTGGGGCAGACGATCGTGATCCTGACGGCGGGCATCGACCTGTCGTGCGGGGCGGTCATGGTGCTGACCTCGATCGTGATGGCGAAGGTGGCGGCGTCGACGGGCCTGCCGGGGGTGCCGGCGCTGCTGCTGGGGTTCGCGGTCGGCACGCTGTGCGGGCTGCTCAACGGGCTGCTGGTGACGCGGCTGAAGCTGCCGCCGTTCATCGTCACGCTGGGCACGCTCAACGTGTTCTTCGCGGTGAACCTCTGGTACTCCGGCAGTGCCACGATCCGCGGCACGGACATGCCGGCGCTGCTGCTGTGGACGGGGCAGACGTTCACCGTCGGCGGCACGCGCATCACCTACGGCTCGATCCTGCTGGTGGTGCTCGTGGCGGTGATGGCGTTCGTGCTGAAGAACACCGCGTGGGGCCGGCACGTCTACGCCACCGGTGACGACGTCGAGGCGGCGCGGCTGTCCGGTATCCGCACGACACGGGTGCTGGTGAGCGTGTACGCGACGGCGGGGCTGATCTACGCGCTGGCGGCGTGGACGCTGATCGGCCGGATCGCATCGGCCAGCCCGCAGGCGGGGCAGACCGACAACCTGGACTCGATCACGGCGGTGGTGATCGGCGGGACGTCGCTGTTCGGCGGCCGCGGCGCGATCGTGGGGTCGCTGCTGGGCGCGTTGATCGTCGGCGTGTTCCGCAACGGCCTGGCCCTGGCGGGCGTGGACGTGCTGTGGCAGACGATGGCGGTGGGTGTGCTGATCATCGTGGCGGTGTCGCTGGACCAGTGGATCAGGAAGGTGAGGGCATGACCACGCCGATCCTGAAGGCCACGGGCCTGGTCAAGCGCTACGGCAGGGTGACGGCGCTGGCGGGCTCGGACCTGGAGCTGCTGCCGGGCGAGATCCTCGCGGTGATCGGCGACAACGGCGCGGGCAAGTCGTCGCTGATCAAAGCCCTGTCCGGGGCGGTGGTGCCGGACGAGGGCGAGATCTTCCTCGACGGTGAGCCGGTGTCGTTCTCCACTCCCCTGGACGCCCGGCGGGCGGGCATCGAGACGGTGCACCAGTCGCTGGCGGTGTCGCCGTCGCTGGACATCGCCGCGAACCTGTTCCTGGGCCGGGAACGCCGGCGGCCCGGGGTGCTGGGGTCGGTGCTGCGCATGCTCGACCGGCAGGGCATGCGCGACGAGGCGCGCCGGCAGCTCGACGCGCTGGGGATCATGACGATCCAGAACCCCGGTCAGGCGGTGGAGACCCTGTCGGGTGGTCAGCGCCAGGCCGTGGCGGTGGCGCGGGCGGCGGCGTTCGGCAGCCGGGTGGTGATCATGGACGAACCGACCGCGGCGCTCGGGGTGCGGGAGTCGCGTGCGGTGCTGGACCTGGTCCTGCAGGTGCGGGAGCGGGGGCTGCCGGTGATCCTGATCAGCCACAACATGCCGCACGTGTTCGAGGTGGCCGACCGCATCCACATCCAGCGCCTCGGGCGCCGCAAGGCGGTGGTGGACCCGAGGTCGGTGTCCATGTCGGACGCGGTGGCGATCATGACCGGGGCGCTGGAACCACCGGAGTAGCCCGTGGGGTGCGCGATCTCGTCCGGTGGTTCACCGGGCGAGGTCGCGGATCACCGACTCCAGTGGCGCGATCACGTTGCGGGAGGCCAGCAGCTCGTCGGAGGCCAGCACCTTGGCGTGGCCGAGGCGCCGCCAGAACTGCCCTTCGACCGGGATCTGCAGCACCTCCAGCTCGAAGACCGGCCGGCGTCCCAGCTCCTGTTCGAGGTCGGCCATCAGCTCGTGCAACGCGTCGGAGAACCCGCGCCGCAGGTCGTCGCGGCGGAAGCCGTCGTCGGGCGCGGTGAGTGCGCGCCACTGCGTGCAGGCCTCGTGCAGCACCCCGGGCAGGCCGGAGGGGTCGCGGCTGGACCCGGCCGAGGTGCAGCCGCGCCACCACCGGTCCCAGTCCTCGACGAGCTCGGGCGGGTGCACGACGTCGCTCATCCGCGGCACCCGTGGCACCAGGCGCGGGATGGCGTCGGCGACCGGGGTGCGGATGCCGAGCGCGTCCCGCACGAACAGCGGGAACACCGGACCGTCACCGCTGCGGATCACCCACGTGGAATCCCCCGAGAGCTCCATGCTCCACGGTAGCGCCCTACAGCGGTACGGCGTCGAGTGCTTTGAAGATCCTCTTGTCGCTGACGGTGTAGCGGGTGCCGATGGTCTGCGCGAAGTACGACAGCCGCAGCTCCTCGATCATCCAGCGGATCTCGTCGAGCTCCGGTGCCGGTTCGTCCGCGGGCGTCTGGGCGCGCAGCTCCCGGTACTCGGCGTGGACCTGGTGCACCTTCTCGGTCCACTCGAGGTCGCGGCGCGGGTTCTCGGGCAGCTTCTCGATCCTGCGCACGATGCCCTTGAGGTAGCGGACGAGGTCGGGCAGCCGGTCGTAGCCGGTGTGCGTCACGAAACCCTTGTACACCAGGGCGTTGAGCTGTCCGCGGATGTCGTTGACGGAGTCCGGCGCGCCCTTGAGGCCGGTGAGGTGCAGTTCGGCGTCGTGGGCGGCTTCGAGGACCTTGCGGACCTCCTGCACGACGACCCACGTGGTGTCGTTCAGCGCGGCCTGGACCTTCTTGAGCTGGGCGGCGTAGGACTTGGCGGTCCACGCGGGGTCGCCCATGAGCCGGTCGACGGCGGCCATGATGCAGTCCGACAGCAGCGCGGCGACGCTGCCGTGGGGGTTGCGGGTCAGGGCGAGCTTGGCGCCGTTGTCGAGGTGGCGTTGCAGGTGCTTGACGGGTGAGTTGATGCCCAGCAGCAGGAGTCTGCGCACACCGCGGCGGTGCGCATAGGTCTGCCGGCCTGGGGTGTCGAGGACCTTGATCGCGACGGTGTCGCCGCGGTCGACCAGCGACGGGTAGGCGGTGACGGTGATGCCGGACTGCCGTTGCTCGATGGTGCGGGGCAGGGTGTCGAAGTCCCAGGTGGTGAGGCCGGTGCGTTCGAGGTGGCCGGCGGCCTGCGACAGCGACTCGCGGACCTCGTCGCGCAGCTTCTCCTTGAGCGCCGCGATGTCCTTGCCCTCGGCGAGGGTGCGGTTCTTGTCGTCGACGACCTGGAAGGTGAGCTTGAGGTGGTCGGGGACGGCGTCGAACTGCCAGTCCTCGCGGTGCACGGTCACGCCGGTGAGGGCTTTGAGCTCCCGTTCGACACCGCCGAGCAGCGACGTCTCGCCGGGGGTGATGCGGGCGAGCACGGCGGTGGCGACGTCGGGGACGGGCACGAAGTTGCGGCGGATCTGCTTGGGCAGCGACCGGATGAGCGCGACGACGAGGTCGTGGCGCAGGCCCGGGATCTGCCACGAGAACGCGTCGTCGTCGAGGGTGGTGAGCGCGGGTAGCGGGAGCTGGACGGTGACGCCGTCGTTCTTGGTGCCCGGCTCGAAGTGGTAGCTCAGCGGCAGCGTCAGCCCGCCTTGGCGCCACTGGTCGGGGTAGGCCTCGGGGGTGACGTCGGCGCGGTCGTTGACCAGCATCTCCTTGGTGAAGGTGAGCTGGTTCTTGTCCTTCTGCTTCTTCCACCACGTGTCGAAGTGCCGGGCGGAGACGACCTCGGGGGCGACGCGCCGGTCGTAGAACTCGAACAGCGTCTCCTCGTCGACGACGATGTCACGCCGCCGGGCCCGGTTCTCCAGCTCGCCGACTTCCTCGAGCAGCGCGCGGTTGGTGTGGAAGAACCGGTGGTGCGTGGTCCACTCCCCCTGCACGAGCGCGTGGCGGATGAACAGCTCGCGGGACAGTCCGGGGTCGATGCGCCCGTAGTTGACCTTGCGGCCGGCGACGATCGGCACCCCGTACAGCGTCACCTTCTCCAGTGCCACCACGCTGCCGCGCTTGGTTTCCCAGTGCGGTTCGGAGTACTGGCGTTTGACGACGTGCTCGCCGAGCCGTTCGGCCCACTCGGGTTCGATCTTGGCGGCGATGCGGCCCCACAGGCGGCTGGTCTCGACGAGCTCGGCGGCCATCACCCACTGCGGTGGTTTCTTCGCCAGCGCCGAGCCGGGGAAGATCGCGAACTTGGCGTTGCGGGCGCCGAGGAACTCCGTCATGGGGCGGCGTTTCTCGCCGGGAGCCTGCTTCTTGAGGACGTCCTGGACGCCGATGTGGCTGAGCAGACCGGACAGCAGGGCGATGTGGATGTTGCGGGGGTCGCCGGGCTGGTCGCCCGGATGCATGCCGATCTGCTTGGCGACCTGGCGCAGCTGCAGGTAGATGTCCTGCCATTCGCGCACGCGCAGGTAGTTGAGGAACTCGGCCTTGCAGCGCTTGCGGAACTGGTTGCCCGACAGCTCCTTCTGCTGTTCGCGCAGGTACTCCCAGAGGTTGAGGAACGTGACGAAGTCCGACTCCTTGTCCACGAACCTCGCGTGCTGCTGGGTCGCGGCCTCCTGCTGGTCGGCGGGCCGTTCGCGGGGGTCCTGGATGGACAGCGCCGCGGCGATGATCATGACTTCTTTGAGGCAGCCGGTGGTGTCGGCTTCGAGCACCATGCGGCCCAGGCGCGGGTCGACCGGGAGGGCGGCGAGCTTGCGGCCGGTGGGGGTGAGCTTCTTCTCGACGGCGTCGATCGCGCCGAGCTCCTGGAGCAGGCCGATGCCGTCGTTGATGTTGCGGGCGTCGGGCGGGTCGATGAACGGGAACTTCGCGACGTCGCCGAGGCCGATGTTGGTCATCTGCAGGATGACGCTGGCGAGGTTGGTGCGCAGGATCTCCGCGTCGGTGAACTCCGGGCGGGCCTCGAAGTCCTCCTCGGAGTACAGGCGGATGCAGATGCCTTCGCTGACGCGGCCGCAGCGGCCCTTGCGCTGGTTGGCGCTGGCCTGGCTGATGGGTTCGATGGGCAGGCGCTGGACCTTGAGGCGGTGGCTGTAGCGGGAGATGCGGGCGTTGCCGGGGTCGATGACGTACTTGATGCCCGGCACGGTGAGGCTGGTCTCGGCGACGTTGGTGGCGAGCACGACGCGCCGGCCGGTGTGCCGCTGGAAGACCCGGTGCTGCTCGCCGACGCTGAGCCGGGCGTAGAGCGGGAGGATCTCGGTGTTGCGGAGGTCCTCTGCTTTGAGGGCGTCGGCGGTGTCGCGGATCTCGCGTTCGCCGGAGAGGAACACGAGGATGTCGCCGGGGCCTTCGGCTTGGAGTTCGTGGACGGCGTTGACGATGCCCTGGGTCTGGTCGTCGTCCTCGTCGAGGGGCCGGTAGCGGGTCTCGACGGGGTAGGTGCGGCCGGAGACCTCGATGACGGGGGCGTCGCCGAAGTGCTGGCTGAACCGCTGCGGGTCGATCGTCGCGGAGGTGATGACGACCTTGAGGTCGGGGCGGCGCGGCAGGAGCTGCTTGAGGTAGCCGAGCAGGAAGTCGACGTTGAGGCTGCGTTCGTGGGCCTCGTCGATGATGATCGTGTCGTAGCGGGACAGCGTCCGGTCGGTCTGGATCTCGGCGAGCAGGATGCCGTCGGTCATGAGCTTGACGAGCGTGTCGTCGCCGGACTGGTCGGTGAAGCGGACCTTGTAGCCGACGGTGTCGCCGAGCTTGGTGCCCAGCTCCTCGGCGACGCGTTCGGCGACGGTGCGGGCGGCGATGCGGCGGGGCTGGGTGTGGCCGATCTGGCCGGTGACGCCCCGGCCCAGTTCGAGGCAGATCTTGGGCAGCTGGGTGGTCTTGCCGGAGCCGGTCTCGCCGGCGACGATCACGACCTGGTGGTGCGCGATGAGCTCTTTGATGTCGTCCTTGTGCTGGCTGACGGGGAGCTCTTCGGGATAGCTGATCTTCGGGACGGACTCCCGGCGCAGGGCGACCTTGAGGGCGGCCTCGTCGATCAGGGAGGAGATCTCCTCGGTGATCTTGCGGCGTGCCATGGGGTCTTTGACCTTGCGTACGCCGTCGAGGCGCCGGGCGAGCCGACGTTGATCACGCGGCATGAGCTCGGGCAGGCGTTCGTGCAGTTCAGCGAGCGGGGTGTCCATTTGGGTTCCAGGATAGTCAGGCGGTGCGAATCGTTCGCGCCATTAACCGCTGTGATCTCCGACCGGCACCGACCGCACGAGCGTGTGGCGTCGTTTCCCCGCCTGTGCGCCTGTTCTGATCTGCGGTGATGCCGGGGCGTCCGAAATTGTCAGACCCTGTCGCTAGCGTGCTCGGCATGGACCTGAACGCGTTCTGGGGCCTGGTCGAGTCCTCCGCCGCGGAGACCTCCGGCCAGGACGAGCGGCTGGAGTGGCTGACGGCCGCTCTCGCCGCGCTGCCCGGCACCGAGGTGGTGGGGTTCGCGGTGCGGCTCGACGAGGTGCGCCGCCGGGTCGACACGTGGGAGCACTGGCAGGCGGCGGACGTGATCTGCGGCGGGCTGTGCTCGGATGACGGGTTCTTCTACTTCCAGGCGTGGCTGGTCGGGCAGGGGCGGGCGGTGTTCGAGGCGGTGGCGGCGTCCCCGGACGCGCTGGCCGACCTGCCGCACGTCCGGGTGCTGGCCTCGCGCGGTGGCGTGCACGCGTGGGCCGACGAGGACTGGCCGGACTGGGAGGGCCTCGACTACGTGGCGGCCGAGGCGTTCGACGGTGATCTGGAGGCGGTGCTGGCCGCACGGGGGCTGGAGCCGCTGGTGTCTCCCGATCCGGAGGGGGAGCAGTTCGACTTCGCGGACCCGGCGCGGATCGCGGCGCGGATTCCGAAGCTCGGTGCGTTGTTCGGGAAGGTGGCGTGATGGACGTGCCGGTGGATGTCCCGGTGGACGTGGTGGTGTGGCGGGCTCCCGGCCCGGCGTCGGTGCCCGAGGCCGCGGCCCGGTACGCGGAGCTGCGGTCGTCGCCGCTGGGGGCGTTCGAGCCGTCGGTGGCGGAGTTCGTGCGCGAGTTACGCCGTACGTCGCCTGATCCGTCGTCGCCGGTGTCGTGGGACGAGGCGCTGACGGTGGGCACGGACGCGGTGATCGTGCACGTGGTGTGGCCGGGTCAGCGGCAGGTGCTGGACCTGGTGGCGGCGCTGGCGGCCCGGCACGGGCTGGTGTGTTACGAGCCGGCCCGCCAGGCGGCGATGTCCTGACGCAGCGCCGCTTTCGTGGCGGCGGGGGCGAAGGAGGCGTCGACGGCGTTGGCCGCCAGGGCGGCGAGGGTGTCGTCGCCGAGGCCGAGGTCGTCGCGCAGCAGCCGGTACTCGTCGGTGAGCGTGGTGCCGGTGGTGGACGGGATGTCGGTGTTGACCGTGACGGTCAGCCCGGCGTCGAGCAGCAGTGGCAACGGGTGGGAGGAGAGGGATTCGACCAGTCCCAACGCGACGTTGGACGAAGGACAGGCTTCGAGCGGTGTGCCGCGGTCGCGCAGCAGTGCGACGACCTCCGGGTCTTCGAGTGCGCGGAACCCGTGCCCGATCCGGTCGGCGAGCCCGACGGTCACGGCTTCGGCGACGCTGGGCGCTCCGCAGCACTCCCCCGCGTGGTGCACGAGTCCGATGCCGGCCTCGCGGGCGGCGCGGAACACGGCGGTGAACGGCGTGAGGGGGTAGTCCTCCGCGCCGGCCACGCCGATCGCGACCACCCGCGGGTGTGCGAGTGCCAGCCGGAGTGAGGTCTCGAAGCGTTCGACCGGCCTCTTGCGAGGGTGGTCCACGATCACACGGCATTCGATGCCGTGGGCGGCCTGTCCTGCGGCGAGCCCGGACAACACCGCCTCGAGCGGCATGTCCGGATCCGAGAGCCGTTCCCCGTGCGCTGCCGCGGTGAACGTCACCTCGGCGTAGCGGGTCCCCTGCGCTGCTTCCTCGGCGCAGAACTCGTACGCGATCCGGTGGAAGTCCTCGGCTCGCCGCAGGCAGTCCCGCACTCGTCCGTTGTGGTCGGCGAACTGCGCGAAGTCCTCGAACGGCCCCGTCCGCGCCGCCACGTCGACGCCGTGGTGGTCGGCGAGCTCGGCGAGGGTGTCCGGGCGCACGGTGCTCTCCAGGTGCACGTGCAGGTGGGCCTTGGGCAACGCGGCAAGATCACGCATGGACCGCGACGCTACCCAGCCCCACCCGCATGACGCCGCCGATTTACGGCGGGACGGACGAGCCGGGCCCCGGACTCAGGTGTGCGTCATCGGTGACGCACGGCTTCCGCCGAGCCTCGGTCGTTGCGAGGCGCCGGTGTCCGTCACGGTGTCACCGCTGCCCGCGCCGGCTGGCTGAGGCTGCCGCCTGCGTTTCGGCGTTGAGCGGCAGGCGCCGCCTGTCCTATGGCCGCTCCCCGCTGTCAATCACACATCGTCACCGTGCCCGCCGTTCCTTTTCCCGACTGCGGCCGGCGGGACGGACGTCAGCCGGCCAGGAACCGGACCGCGCTGTCGTGCTCGTGCGCGGGTACGTCGCCGTGCCCGCCGGGGTTGGCGTGCAACGACTTGCGGGGTGAGGCGAAGGCGTCGAACAGCGCGAGCCCGGCGTCGCGCGGGATCAGCCGGTCGTGCCACTGCAGCAGGAACCGCACCGGCACGGTGATCGACGCGGCGGCGTGCGCGAGGGCGTCGGTGGCGCCGACGAGCCCGAACACGGCGGCGCTCACGCGGGGTTCGGCGGCGACGAGCGGGATGCCGACGGCGCTGCCCAGGGACACGCCCCAGAACCCGATCCGGTCGCCGACGTCGAGGGTGCCGGTGAGGGTGTCGAGCACGGACCGCCATTCCGGGACGGCCCGGGAGGTCTGCAGGGCGTTGTACTCGGCGACGACCGCGCCGGCGTCCCGGCCCGCGCTCATGCGGGCGCGGATCTCGGTGGCGTAGCGGTCGTGGTCGGGGGTGCGGGGGCGGTCGCCGTGGCCGGGTGCGTCGAGGGTGACGACGGCGAGTCCGGCGGTGGCGCAGTGGCGGGCGCGGGCGGTGATGCCGGGGGCTCGTCTGTGCTGGCCGCCGCCGTGGGCGCTGAGCACGAGGCCGGTGATCTCGCCGGGAGGGGTCCACAGGACGCCGGGGACGCCGTCGTGGTCGAAGTCGCGTTCGGTGATGCCGTCGGCGGTCGTGGTGGTGCTGGTGTAGCGCATGGTGTTCGCCTTTCGGGTGGCTGCTGGAGCGCTCCCGTGGCGACGCGCGCTGAAGGCGTCAGGCCGTGCGAGTGGAGGAGCGCCCATCGGGGTTCACCGCGTTGATGGGTCTCACCTCCTCCGGTCGATCGCGTGCGGGTGATCTTAGCAAGGTTCCCGGCGCAGTCCGGCGAGTGCGGCGTCGAGGATCGGCTGCCGGTACTGCGGGGTTCCGGTGATCTTGGCGATGGCCATGACGAGGTCGAGGATCTGGTCGAGGTCGAGGTCATCGGCGATCTGGTGGGCGTCCTGGGCGGCGGTGAGCAGGGGCCGGCCTGCGGCGACCATGCGGCCGCGGCTCTGGAAGACGGGGTCGGTCCGGTCGGTGTGCTCGAGCAGGCCGAGGACGACGGGCCGTTTGGTGGTGACATACCGGAAGAACCGGCGCAGCCAGGTGATGAGGCGGTCGGCGGGGGTGTCGCCCTCGACGGTCGAGGCGGCGGCGCAGACCTCGTCGACCTCGTCGACGAGCAGGGCTTCGAGGAGCTCGTGGCGGGTCGCGAAGTTGCGGTAGAGGGTGGCCGAGCCGACGCCGGACCTGCGGGCGACCTCGGCCATGGACGTCTCGGGGCCGAGGTCGGCGAAGGCGGCGCGCGCGGCGTCGAGGATGCGCTCCCGGTTGCGGGCGGCGTCGGCTCTCCTGGCGGGTGGGTGGTCGGTCATGCGGGTACCCCTTGCGTAAGTGGGGAGGGTGCCCATATATTTCCGGGCACCCTCTCCGTTTCCGTCGGGGACTCTATCGCACCTGGTCGGGGACCTGAAGATGAGCACTCCGAACACCGCTCCCGCGCGTCCTGTCCGCCCTCGGCTGGTGCTGGCGATCTGTTGCCTGAGCGTGGGGCTGACCGGTGTCGACCTGTCGATCGTGAACGTGGCGCTGCCCTCGATCGCCGGGGAGCTGCACGCCTCGGTGAGCGGTCTGCAGTGGACGGTCGACGCCTACTCGCTGGTGATGGCGTGCCTGCTGGTGCTGTCGGGGTCGATGGCGGACCGCTTCGGCAGGCGCCGGGTGTTCCAGCTCGGGCTGGTGCTGTTCTGCGCGGGGTCGCTGCTGTGCGGGCTGGCGCCGGGGGTGGGGTGGCTGGTCGCGTTCCGCGGGCTGCAGGCGGTGGGCGGGTCGATGCTCAACCCGGTCGCGATGTCGATCGTCGTGGGGGTGTTCACCGACCGCGCGCAGCGGGCACGGGCGCTCGGGGTGTGGGGATCGGTCATCGGGGTCACGATCGCGGCGGGACCCGTGCTGGGTGGCCTGCTGGTCGACGGGGTGGGCTGGCGGTCGGTGTTCTGGGTCAACGTGCCGATCGGGATCGCCGCGGTCCTGCTGACCCGCCGGTTCGTGCCGGAGTCGAGGGCCGTGCGGGCGCGGGCGTTCGACCCGGCCGGTCAGGCGCTGGTCGTGGTGCTGTTCGCGGCGGTGGTCGCGGCGACGATCGAGGGTCCGCACCGCGGCTGGACGGACCCGTGGGTCGCCGGGCTGCTCGTGCTCGCCGTGCTGGCGCCGGCCGGGTTGCTCGTGGTGGAGCCGCGGCGCGCCGAGCCGGTGGTCGACCTGCGGTTCTTCCGCAGCCCGCCGTTCGCCGCCGCGAACGCGATCGCGGTGCTGATGGCCGCCGCGCTGGGCGGGTTCCTGTTCCTGACCACGCTCTACCTGCAGCAGGTGCGGCACCTGAGTCCGCTGCGGGCCGGGCTGATGATCGTCCCGCTGGCGGTGGCCCAGGCGGTGGCGGCCACGCTGTCGGGCCGGCTGCTCGCCGCCAGGGGTGCGCGCGTGCCGCTCGTGGTGGGTGGCGCGCTGCTCGCCGCCGGCGGGTTCCTGATCGTTGCGTTGTCCGCCCGGACCGGGGTGGTGCACCTGCTGGCCGCGTACGCGGTGTTCGGGCTGGGCGCGGGGATGGTCGCGCCGCCGATCTCGCAGACCGCGGTCTCCGGGTTGCCGCCCGACCAGGTCGGTGTCGCGGGGGCGCTGGCGGCCAGCGGCCGTCAGTTCGGCGCCGCGATCGGTGTCGCCGTGACCGGTGCGCTGGTGGCGGGCGCCGGGTTCGCCGGCGCGGGCGGTACCCCGTGGGTGCTGCTCGGGAGCTGCGGGCTGGTGGCGCTCGCGCTCGGGGTCGTGTCCACCAGCCGCTGGGCCGAGTCGGCCGCCGTGCGCAACGGCGAGCGCCTGGCGGTGCCGGTTGCCGATCGGCGTCCGCAGTCCGTGTGATCCACTCTCGAATGATGGAGGCCCGTCGATGACCGCACCCGAGTTGCAGACCACCCGTCGTTGCCCGCACGTGCCGCCGCAGGAGCAGACCCGCATCCGCGACACCGGTTGCGGGATCGCCCGGGTCACGTTGCCCAGTGGCCAGGTCGCGTGGGCGGTGAGCCGGCTCGAGCACGTCCGCTCGATGCTGACGGACGCGCGGTTCAGCTCCGATCGCCGCCACCCGGGCTTCCCGCGGTTCACCCGCGAGCGGCCGGCGTTCGACCTGTTCCGCCGGTCGATGATCCAGCTCGACCCGCCCGAGCACGGTCCCGCCCGCCGGGCCGTGCTGGGCGAGTTCACGGTGCGGCGCATCGCCGGGTTGCGCCCGCGCGTGCAGGAGATCGTCGACGAGCGGATCGACGCGATGCTGGCGGGCCCGCGGCCGGTGGACCTCGTGCGGGCGCTGTCGTTGCCGGTGCCGTCGCTGGTGATCTGCGAGCAGCTCGGTGTCCCCTACGCCGACCACGACTTCTTCCAGTCGCGCAGCGGATCCCTGCTCAGCCGCTCCCTCACCGCGCAGGCGAAGAGGACCGCGCTCACGGAGCTGCGCGACTACCTCGCGGACCTGATCGCCGCGAAGGCCGCAGCCCCGGCCGAGGACCTGCTGAGCCGTCAGCTCGCGCAGGGCAACGACCCCGAGGACGTGCTGTCGCTGGCGTTCCTGCTGCTGGTCGCCGGGCACGAGACCACCGCGAACATGATCTCGCTGGGCGTGGTGACGCTGCTGCGGCACCCGCGGGAGCTGGCGGCGCTGCGGCAGGACCCGTCGCGCACCCCGCTCGCGGTCGAGGAGCTGCTGCGGGTCTACACGATCGCCGAGTTCGCGAACGCCCGCGTGGCCGTCGAGGACGTGGAGATCGGCGGAGTGACCATCCGGGCGGGTGAGCCGGTGCTGGCGTTGAGCAACGCCGCCAACCACGACCCGGCCGCGTTCGACGACGCGGACGAGATCCGGCTCGACCGGGGTGCCCGCAACCACGTCGCCTTCGGGTTCGGCATCCACCAGTGCCTCGGGCAGAACCTCGCGCGGATGGAGCTGCAGGTCGTCTTCGACACGCTGGCGCGGCGGATCCCGTCACTGCGGCTGGCCGCGCCGGCCGAGGAACTGTCCTACAAGGACGACGTGCTGATCTACGGCATCCACGAGGTGCCCGTGACGTGGGACGCGACGGCGTGAAACACGATCGCGGCGCGGCGGGGCCGTCAGTAGGTTGCGGTGTCATGGTCGATGTCGTTCAGACGCGCCACGGCGCGACGGTGCTGATGTGCGCCCCGGACGGTCCCCCGATCGTGGACGAGCAGTCCGCGGTGGACCTGATCGGGACGTTGTGGGGTCAGGACGTGGGGTGGCTGGTGCTGCCGCTGGCCAGGTTGTCGCAGGACTTCCTGGTGCTGCGCACGAAGGTCGCGGGCGCGGTCGTGCAGAAGTTCCAGCAGTACGGGTACCGGCTCGTGGTGGTCGGCGACATCTCCGAGCAGGTGGCGGCGAGCACGGCGTTGCGGGACTTCGTGTTCGAGTCGAACCGGGGCCGGCAGCTGTGGTTCGTGGCGGACGAGGCGGAGCTGGACGAACGGCTCGCGGCGGCGGCCTGATCACGACGAACGGCTCTATTGCAATCTAGTGGCAATAGCTAGCATCGGGTGCATGGAGATCCGTCGTTCGCTGTCGCACCACAGTGGTCCTCGCCGGTCACCGTCGGAGGTGCTGCGCCGGATGGCCGGGTACGTCACCCCGCACACCCGGCCGGAGGACCCGGTGCGCGAGCTGGAGGAGCGGGTCGCGGCGCTGCTGGGCAAGCCGCGGGCGTTGTTCTTCCCGTCGGGGACGATGGCGCAGCAGGTCGCGTTGCGGGTGCACGCCGAACGCACCGGGCGGTGGACGTTCGCGGCGCATCCGCAGACGCACCTGCAGGTGTGGGAGAACCAGGGCTACAGCGCGGTGCACGGGCTGCGGTTGCATCCGGCCGGTGACCGGCACGAGCTGATGACCCTCGACGACCTCAAGGCGGTGGGTGAGCCGCTGGCCGCGGTGGTGGTCGAGCTGCCGCAACGCGACATCGGGGGTCTGCTGCCGTCGTTCGAGGACCTGGCGGCGCAGGCGAAGTGGGCGCGGGAGTCCGGTGCGGCGGTGCACTGCGACGGGGCGCGGCTGTGGGAGGCGCAGACCGGCTACGACGCGACGTTCGCGGAGATCGCGGCGTTGTTCGACACGGTGTACGTGTCGCTGTACAAGGCGCTCGAGGGTGTGCGGGGCGCGGTGCTGGCGGGCGACGACGAGACGATCGCGCAGGCGGCGGTGTGGCGGCGCCGGCTGGGCGGTGCGGTCGTGGACGCGTGGCCGCTGGCGGTGGCCGCGCTGGTCGGCATGGACGAGGTGCTGCCGCGGATGGCCGAGTTCACAGCCCACGCGCAGGCGCTGGCGGCGGCGATCAACGCCGACGGGTTCGCCCACACCACCCCGCAGGTGCCCGCCACTCCCCTGTTCCACGTCCACCTGCCGCTGTCGCGGGAGGACGCTCAGCGGGCCGCGGCGCACCTGCTGCAGGAGACGGGGATCCGGCTGTTGCTGTACGCGCGGTCGAACCCGGATCCGCGCCGGTGCAGCTTCGAGGTGAGTGTGGGGATCAGCGGCCTCGAGTTCACGCCGGGCGAGGTGGTGGAGTTGATCAAGGGACTACCATCGCGGGTGTGAGCCTGCCCGAACCCGTCCAGCACGCGCTGGTCAGGGTGTCGCACTCGGTGCTGATCGACGTCGACGCGCTCGCGAGGGTGCGCGAGCGGTTCGACGACGAGCAGGCGGCGTCGCTGTCGGGCTACCTGCGCAGCGCGCAATCGCCGAACACGGTGCGCGCCTACCGGTCGGACTGGATCGCGTGGGCGGGCTGGTGCCAGGCGGAGGGCCGTCAGGCGCTGCCCGCGGATCCGCTGGACGTGGCGGTGTACCTGGCCGCGGCGGCGGACACGGTGAAGCCGGACGGGTCGGCGGCGTTCGGGGCGTCGACGCTGGAGCGCAAGTCGGCGGCGATCGCGGCGGTGCACGCGGCTAACGGGCTGCCGAGCCCGACGCGCAGTGATGTGGTGCGGCTGACGTTGCGCGGTATCCGCCGCTCCCGCAAGTCGCAGCCGCGCCGCAAGCGCCCGGTGCTGCTCGACACCCTCGAAGCGCTGCTGAACGAACGCCCGGCGGACGGTCCGGCACGGGCACGGGACGCGCTGCTGCTGCTGGTGGGGTTCGCGGGGGCGTTGCGGCGCAGTGAGCTGGCGGTGATCGAGTTCGAGGACGTCTCGGTGGACGTGGACCCGCGCACGCACGAGCCGTTGCTGCTGGTGCGGCTGGGCGCGACGAAGACCGACCAGACGGGCCGCCACCAGCAGTCGGTGGTGCTGCCGCGCGGGAGCCGCCGTCCGACGTGCCCGGTGTGCGCGTTCGCGGACTGGTCGGACGTGCTCGACGGCCGCGACGTCACCGAGAACGGCCTGCACCGCTGCCACGGCTTCGGCGGCTCCACGCGCACGGGCGCGGTGTTCCCGGTGATCAACCGGCACGGTGGCGTGGGCGGCAAGGCGATGTCGGGGCGTGCGGTGGCGGAGCTGGTGAAGCGGTACGCGCTGCGGGCGGGGCTGGACCCGGCGTTGTTCGGCGGGCATTCGCTGCGGGCGGGGTTCGCGACGCAGGCGGCGCTGGGCGGGGCGAGCGACCGGGAGATCATGCGGCAGGGCCGGTGGACGAACCCGCGCACGGTGCACCGCTACATCCGCACCGCGAACCCGCTCGAGGACAACGCGGTCACCCGCCTGGGCCTGTGAAGGCGTGACCGGCGTCTCACTTCGTGAGTTGACCGTAAACACGATCCCCGCCGGTCGATCCGCGCCGGACGGAGCAACGCGCTAGACCGTCGGCAGCATCCGGCACCGGACGTTTCCGTTTTGTTTCCTCCTGGGGTGAGCTGCGTGTTTGTCCCGCCATCCGGACAAAACGCAACTGCCTGACCAGCGGTGCAGCCACATTTGTGAACTGATCTCGCATCCTGGGACCCGCTGGTCACATGCACGCACAGCAATACGATCGCCACGCCCGGTCATCGACACCGGCCGGGCTGTTCCACGGTGATCGGCCCCGGCACCCCTGCACCGCCGGAGCGGTCACTCCCTGCACCGGAACAGGAGCGTTTATGAAGCGCACGACCCTGGGCGTCACCACCGCCCTGATGTCCGCCGCGGCCCTCGCTGCCACGGGAACCCTGGGGGCCCACGCCGCACCCGACGCACTGACCGCGGCCGCCGAACAGGCGGGGACGATCTCCACCGCCCTCGGCCTGTCCGGCGGCGAACAGCTCGTCCCACGCGACGTCGTCCGCGACGCCGACGGCACCGCGCACCTGCGGTTCGACCGCACCCTCAACGGCCTCAAGGTCATCGGCGGCGACCTCGTCGTCGCCCAGAAGGCCGGCCAGGTCACCGCCGTCACCAAGGCCTCCCAGGCCACCCTCGCCGGCGTCGACACCACCGCGCCCACCGCCTCCGTCGCCGACGGAAAACTCGTCGTGTTCGCCCTCGACCACGCGCCCGTGCTGGCGTGGGAGACGGTCAAGCACAGCGTCAAGGACGACCAGACCCCGTCCGAACTGCACACCTTCACCGACGCCCGAACCGGCGAGACCCTGCTCAGCTACGACGACGTCCACCACGTCGAAGGCAGCGGCCAGTCCACCTACACCGGCACCGTCACCCTCAACACCACCCAGTCCGGGTCCACGTTCCAGCTCAAGGACCCCGCCCGCGGCAACCAGGCCGTCAACAACCTCAACAACGGCACCGGCACCGGCACGCTGTTCACCGACGCCGACAACAAGTGGGGCAACGGCACCTACACCGACAAGGCCACCGCCGGCGTCGACGCCGCGTTCGGCGCCGCCACGACCTGGGACTACTACAAGAACGTCCACGGCCGCAACGGCATCAAGAACAACGGCCAGGGCGCCCTGAGCAAGGTCCACTACGGCAGCAACTACAGCAACGCCTTCTGGACCGACTCCTGCTTCTGCATGACCTACGGCGACGGCGCCCAGAACCGCAACCCGCTGACCTCGATCGACGTCGCCGCCCACGAGATGAGCCACGGCGTCACCTCCGCCACCGCGGGCCTGGTCTACTCCGGCGAGTCCGGCGGCCTCAACGAGGCCACCAGCGACATCTTCGGCTCCACCACCGAGTTCTACGCCGCCAACAGCTCCGACGTCGGCGACTACCTCATCGGCGAGAAGATCAACATCCGCGGCGACGGCAAGCCCCTGCGCTACATGGACAAGCCCTCCAAGGACGGCAAGAGCCTCGACTACTGGTCCAGCAGCGCCGGCAGCGTCGACGTCCACTACTCCAGCGGCATCGCCAACCACTTCTTCTACCTGCTCTCCGAAGGCAGCGGCGCCAAGACCATCAACGGCGTCGCCTACGACTCCCCCACCTCCGACGGCCAGTCCGTCACCGGCATCGGCCGCGCCAAGGCCGAGAAGATCTGGTACCGGGCCCTGACCACCAAGTTCACCTCCAGCACCAAGTACGCGGCCGCCCGCACCGGCACCCTCGCCGCCGCGTCCGACCTCTACGGCGCCTCGTCGGCCGAGTACGCGGCGGTCAACCGCGCCTGGGCCGCGGTGAACGTCAAGTAGCACGCCTGCGCACGACCGGGGCCCGGACCGCATCCCCCTGCACGGTCCGGGCCCCGGCACATTCCCGTTGCTTCCCGGCGGACAATCACTCCCATGGGGATGTTCAGCACCGTCATGGTCCACGGCCTCGAGTGCCCGACGTGTCACCACCGCGGCGACTACGACGTGCAGATCAAGTTCGGTGGCTGCGCCATGGACGACCTGGAGGTCGGCGACGCGCTGCGCTGGGGCGCCTACGACTACGGCGAGCAAGGCCACCCCCACGTCGTCACTCCCGGCTGGGGCGAGCCCTGCCACGACTGCGACGGCCCAGAGAACTCCGTGCCCGGCCGGTTCGACGTCTACGTCGACGACGACGTCGTCACCCGAGTCACCTGGTTCGACGGCCGCCACGACTACGACCGCGACGGCACGCACAACCCGAACACTGAGTTCATCGTCCTGGACGGTCACGGCTCCAGGTCGGTCGCCGCCAGGAACGACCCGTCCATGTGGAACGGCACCGAGTCGTGAGAGTGCACCACCCGCCACCGCCCGTCCCGCCGCCGCAACCCCACGGTCGTGCGCATCCACATCGAGAAACCCTCCGGGAACCCGACCGGCACCGCCGCCAGCCGCGCCAGCCCGTGCGCGAACGCCACGTCATCCGACACCACGACGGTCAGGTCGTGGTGTTCGAGGGTGATCGGCCCCGTGAACCCGGCCATCCACCCCGCCAGCGACTCCACGTCCCGCGCGTCCGCGGCCGTGTTGCGCAACGGCGGCGCCAAAGTGCACGTCACCGCGTCGTCGGCGTACCGGGCGACGACCCGCTCCGGCGACCGCAGCCGCATGCCCTCCTCGTGCTCGGTGAACAACGCGCGGATCTCGACCTCGTCCTGCACCAGCGTGCGAGTCATCCCGAAAACCTCCTCGACGAAGAACTGACACACCGGTGTCGAGACGAAGCCCGCGGCCTCGACATGGCGGTGAGAAGATTTTTCGCCAGCCGGCCGAAGCCAGCCGACTGGCCAGCAGCGGGAGGCCGGACGTGAAATACCTGATCCTCATCTACAGCAACCCCAAGTCACGGGCCGCGTGGGACAAGCTCACCGAAGAACAGCAACGCCGGTTCGGCCAGGACCACTACGACCTGTCCGACAAACTCCGCGCCTCCGGCGAGCTCGTCGTCAGCGAAGGACTGCCCGGACCCGAGACCGGCAAGGGCGTCAGCATCCGCAACGGCGAGGTCGTCGTCACCGACGGACCGTTCGCCGAGGCCAAGGAGTACCTCGCCGGCTTCTACCTCGTCGAAGCCGACTCCATCGACCAGGTCATCGCCCACGCCGCCACCCTGCCCGACGCCCACAACGACGGCATCGAGGTCCGCCCCGTCTGGGACGCCTCCCTGCTCGACCTGTGACCACCCGACCTGGCACCACCCGCGTCGACGGCCTGCTGCGCGACCTCGCGCCGCAGGTCCTCGGCGTGCTGGTGCGCCGCCACGGCCAGTTCGACGTCTGCGAGGATGCCGTGCAGGAAGCCCTGCTCGCCGCCTCCCGCCAGTGGCCCGCCGACGGCGTGCCCGACAACCCCCAGGGCTGGCTCATCACCGCCGCCAGCCGCCGGTGGATCGAGCAGTACCGCTCCGACATGGCACGCCGTCAACGCGAAGAGAGAGTCGTCGCGCTCACGCCGCCACCCGACCCGGTGCCCGCACACGACGACACGCTCACCATCCTCGCGATGTGCTGCCACGACAGCCTCACCACCGCCTCCCAGATCGCCCTCACCCTGCGGGCAGTGGGAGGCCTCACCACAGCGGAGATCGCCCGCGCGTTCCTCGTCCCGGAAGCCACGATCGCCCAGCGCATCAGCCGCGCCAAACAGAAGATCAAACAAGCCGGCGCCCGGTTCCGGCCACCGAAAGACCTGGCAGCGGTCCTGCACGTCCTCTACCTGATCTTCACAGAAGGCTCCACCGCCAGCTCCGGCGACGACCTCGTCCGCGTCGACCTCACCGCCGAAGCCATCAGACTCACCCGCCAGCTGCACCGCCGACGCCCCCACGACGGCGAGCTCACCGGACTCCTGGCGCTGATGCTGCTCACCGACGCACGCCGCCCCGCCCGCACCGACACCCACGGCGCCCTCGTCCCGCTCACCGAGCAAGACCGCACGAAATGGGACCACGACGCCATCACCGAAGGCACCGCACTCATCCAGCACGCCCTCGAAACCGCCCAGGTCGGCCCCTACCAGCTCCAGGCGGCCATCGCCGCCGTCCACGCCGAAGCCACCACCGCGCAGGACACCGACTGGCACCAGATCCTCGGCCTCTACGACCTGCTCACCGTCACCGCACCCGGCCCGATGGTCTCCCTCAACCGCATCGTCGCCGTCGCCATGGTCCACGGCCCCGACCAGGCCCTCACCGAGCTGTCCACACTGGACCTCGACCACCACCGCGTCCACGCCGTCACAGCACACCTGCTGGACCTGCGCGGAGACCACGACCAAGCCCGCGAAGAATACGAGAAAGCCGCCAGGAGAACCCTCAGCGTCCCCGAACAGCGCTACCTCACGCTCCGGTCGCGCCGCCCACGGTAGCGTCCGACGACGGCTCCTCCTGCGGCGCCGCCTTCGGCACCACCCCCGCCAGGTCACCGCCGTTGTCGTTCACCCGCAACACGAACGGCCTCGTCTGCGTGTACTGCACCACCGAAATCGAACACGGGTCCACGACGATCCGCTGAAAACCGTCCAGGTGCACACCCAGCGCATCCGCCAAGATCGACTTGATCACGTCACCGTGCGAGCACAACACCCACACAGCACCCGGACCGTGCTCCTCGCTGATACGCGCATCATGCGCGCGCAAAGCCGCCACGGCCCGCGCCTGCACATGAGCCAAACCCTCACCGTCCGGGAACACCGCCGCGGACGGGTGCTGCTGCACCACCGCCCACAACGGCTCGTCCAGCAGATCCTTCAACGCCTTGCCGGTCCACGCCCCGTAATCCACTTCGGACACGTCCGGCTCCGACACCGCCTGAAGCGACCGGTCCGCCAGCAAAGGCGCCAGCGTCTCCTCGCAACGCTGCAGAGGAGACGACACGACAGCGGCGAGCGGAACGTCCGTCAACCGGCCCACCAGCGCCTCGGCCTGCTTCCGCCCCCGCTCGTCCAACCCCACACCCGGCGATCTCCCGGCGAGCACACCGGAACCGTTGGCAGTCGAACGAGCATGTCGGAGCAGGATCACAGTGGCCACGAGCTCCACCTTAGATCGGCTGCAGCAACCCCATCGACAGCAGCCCCATCAGCACCAGACCCAGCATCAACCGGTACCACACGAACGCCGAGTACGAATGCTTCGACACGTACTTCAACAACCACGCGATCGTCGCGTACCCCACCACGAACGAGATCAGCGTCGCCACGACCATCTGCGGGATCGACGCCTGCACACCCTCACCCGAGCGCTCCAGCACGTCCGGGATCGAGAACAACCCCGCCCCGAACACCGCCGGAATCGCCAGCAGGAACGAGTACCGCGCCGCCGCCTCCCGCGTCAGCCCCAGGAACAGACCCGCCGTCAACGTGCCACCCGAACGCGACACACCCGGGATCAGGGCCAGCGCCTGCGCCAGCCCCATCCCGATCGCGTCCTTCATCCGCAGCTCGTCACGCTGCTGCTTCGCCAGGTGGTCCGCCAACCCCAGCAGCAGACCGAACACCACCAGCATCGTCGCCGTGATCCACAGGTTCCGCGCCGACGTCCGGATCTCGTCCTTCAACAGGTACCCGAGAACCGAGATCGGCACCGAACCGATGATCACGTACCACGCCAGCCGGTAGTCCTTCTCCTTGCGCGCCTCCGCGTTGAACAGACCGCGGAACCAGGCACTGATGAAGCGCCCGATGTCCTTCGCGAAGTAGATCAGCACCGCCACCTCGGTACCCAGCTGGATCACCGCGGTGAACGAAGCGCCCGCGTCGTTGCCGAAGAACAGCGTCGACGTGATGCGCAGGTGCGCACTGCTGGAAATCGGCAGGAATTCCGTCAGTCCTTGGACCAGTCCGAGGACCAGAGCCTGCAACCAGCTCAACTACCCACTCCTGCCAGATCCAGAGCCTCGGCCGCGGTCCGAAGACCCGCGATCCCCTGCTCCAGATCTTGCAGCATCGGCGAAACGGACAGCGTGGTGACCCCCGCGGCGGCAAGAGCCTTCATCTTGTCTGCTATGCGCTCCTTCGGCCCCAGCAACGACGTCGCGTCCAGGAACTCCAACGGGATCGCCGACATCGCGCCCCCGTAGTCCCGCGCCAGGTACTTCTCCTGGATCTCCTCCGCCTCAGCCGGGAAACCCATCCGCACCATCAGGTTGTTGTAGAAGTTCTGCTTCCGCGACCCCATGCCACCCACGTACAACGCCGTGTACGCGCGCACCGGGTCAGCACACGCCTTCCAGTCATCACCCACGATCAACGGCACCGTCGGCACGACGTCGAACCCGTCCATCGTCTTGCCGGCCCTCTCCCGGCCCGCCCTCACCGACGCGAGCGACTCCGCCGAGAACTCCGGCGAGAAGAAGATCGCCAGCCAGCCGTCCGCGATCTCGCCCGTCAGCTCCAGGTTCTTCGGACCCACCGCCGCCAGGTAGATCGGGATCTGCTCACGCACCGGGTGCACCGTCAGCTGCAACGCCTTGCCAGGACCATCCGGCAACGGCAACGTGTAGTGCTCACCCTCGAAACGCAGCTTCTCCCGCGACAACGCCCTCCGGACGATCTCCACGTACTCCCGCGTCCGCGCCAGCGGCTTGTCGAACCGCACACCGTGCCAGCCCTCCGACACCTGCGGCCCCGACACACCCAGCCCCATCCGGAACCGGCCACCCGACAACGTGTCCAAAGTGGCCGCCGTCATCGCCGCCATCGCCGGCGTCCGCGCCGGGATCTGGAAGATCGCGCTGCCGACGTCGATGCGTTCGGTCTGCGCGGCCACCCACGCCAGCACCGTCGGCGCATCGGAACCGTAGGCCTCCGCGGCCCACACCACCGAAAAGCCGAGCCGGTCGGCCTCCTTGGCCAGTTCGAGGTTCGCCGCGTCATTGCCGGCGCCCCAGTATCCGAGGTTCAGTCCGAGCTTCACGCAGCGAGACCCTACCGGTCAGTAACACCGATTGCCAGGCTCACACGATGATCACCCCTTAGCATCGCGCACGTGCAACAGCGACACCTCGGCCGCAGCGGCCTCCGCGTCTCCAGGACCGCACTGGGCACGATGACGTGGGGCCACGACACCGACGCGGACGAAGCCGCCACCCAGCTCATGGCCTTCACCGACGCCGGCGGCACCCTCGTCGACACCGCCGACGTCTACACCGACGGCGAAGCCGAACGCATCCTCGGCACCCTCCTCGGCGAAGTCGTCCCCCGCGACGACCTCGTCATCGCCACCAAAGCCGTCGCCCGCCGCACCGAAGGCCCCTTCGGCGGCGGCGCCTCCCGAGGCGCCCTCCTCACCGCCCTCGACGGCTCCCTGCGCCGTCTCGGCGTCGACCACATCGACCTCTGGCAACTCCACGCCTGGGACACGAACGTCCCCATCGACGAAACCCTCGCCGCCCTCGACCACGCCGTCGACACCGGCAAAGTCCGCTACGTCGGCATCTCCAACTACAGCGGCTGGCAACTCGCCACCGCCGCCACCACCCCCACCACCCACCGCCTCATCTCCACCCAGGTCGAGTACTCCCTGCTCGAACGCGGCATCGAACGCGAAGTCGTCCCCGCCGCCCTCCACCACGGACTCGGCCTCCTCCCGTGGGCCCCCCTCGGCCGCGGCGTCCTCACCGGCAAGTACCGCAACGGCACCCCACCCGACTCCCGCGGCGCCTCCACCCACTTCGCCGGCTACGTCGAACAACACCGCAACGACCGCGCCGCCCGCATCGTCCAGGCCGTCGCCACCGCCGCCGACGGACTCGGCACCTCCCCGCTGTGCGTCGCCCTCGCCTGGGTCCGCGACCGCGACGGAGTCGTCGCCCCCGTCGTCGGCGCCCGCGACACCAACCAGCTGCTCGCCTCCCTCGAAGCCGAGCAGCTCACACTGCCCCCGGCGATCCGGGCCGCCCTCGACGACGTCAGCGCCATCGAGCTCGCCTACCCCGAACGCCCGCTGCCTTGACCCTCCGAGCCGTTTGTGGTCTCGAGGCGATCGCCTTATGGACGACGGTGAGTATTAATTTTAGTCAACACTGAAGTAATAGAGGTAAATGGGAGCTAGACGCCGATGAGTTTCACCCCACCCCTTGCGTGACCTCCGACCGAACGTGGTGGATGCTGGAAGTTCAGTTCCGTTCCACAGGAGGACCCGATCTTGCGCCGGCTCGCCGCTCTGCTCTTGACCACCGCCGCCCTGGCAGCGTGC